>NZ_JBVVAK010000019.1:0-87728 GCF_055792825.1 Microvirga sp. GN3 | reverse complement strand
GCCGCTGCAGCCGCAGCACCAGTTCGATCAGCTCTTCCTTCGTCAGGCGCTGCAAATCAGTGCGATCCATGGCCCCATGGATTCAGGCATTGAGCCTGCTGACAAGGGCGTGGGTAATTACTTCTGATGTGGTGAAACGCCCAACAATCATTCCTTGATCACCACCACATGTAGCCGCCGCGGGCCATGGGCGCCGAGCAGCAGGGTCTGCTCGATATCACCCGACCGGGACGGGCCGGTGATCCAGTTCACCGTGCGCGGTATGGTGCCCTTGCCATAGGCGAAGCGGACCCGGTTCCAGACGGATTCGTAGTCGCTGGCGATGTCCTTGGCCGAGACCACGATGATGTGATTGTCGGGCAGGAAGTTGAGGGTCGAGGGATTCTCAGGTCCCGACACCATCGCCAGCGTGCCGGATTCGGCAATGCCGCCGAAGGCGTGGCTCACGGCATTGAGGTCGCTGCCCTGGCTCGGGCCATGGGCAATCTCGAGGGTGGTCTCCGACCAGGGCATGGCCTTGAGGCGCGGATCGTCACCCATGCGCAGAGTCGCGGGCAGATTGTGGTTGCGCAGGAAGAGGGCGATGGATTGCGGTACCTCCGCCGGGGAGGCTACCTCCGTCACCGTGGCGAGCGCGGTTTCGACCATGGTCTTGAAGAGCGCGATCCGCTCCTCACCCGAAACCTGCCCGCGCTTGGGGATCACGCCCTTGGGCGCGCGTTCCAGATGGTCTGCCACGATCTGCTGGCGGATTTTCTCGCTGCCTTTGACGCCGAGAGACCGGCGAATGTTGGCGAAAATCTCGTCGCGGGCGCTCATGCGCGGGCTCCCTTGCGCTCGCGTTTCCAACGCTGCTGGAATGTCTCGCCCTGCGGGGCGGGGAAATCACGGTACTTGGTCCAGCCCTTGGCCATCGGCAGCCATGAGAAGCGTCCGCGCTGGCGGCCCGCAAGAGCCAGCGCGCCCATGGCGGCGCGGGTTGCGAGTCGGTAGAGGGCAGGGCGCTTGGCGAAGAAGCCCCAGAATTTCAGGCCCGAGCGCACGGTCGCCGGCGTCAGATGCCGTTCGAATTCCCGCTCGCGCCAGTGGCGCATGAGCTTGGGCAGTGGAATTCGTACCGGGCATACGCTCTCGCAGCGCCCGCAGAAGGTGGAGGCGTTGGGGAGATGCCCCGCCTTGTCGACGCCGATGAGCGAGGGTGTGAGCACCGCGCCCATGGGGCCGGGATAGACCCAGCCATAGGCGTGTCCGCCGACCGCGTGATAGACCGGGCAATGGTTCATGCAGGCGCCGCAGCGGATGCAGCGCAGCATCTCCTCGAAGCTCGTGCCGAGCATGGAGGAACGCCCATTGTCGATGAGAACCACGTGATAGTTCTCCGGCCCGTCTGCATCCGCGCTGCGGCGCGGGCCGGTGGAGAAGGTGGTGTAGACCGACATCTCCTGGCCGGTCGCCGAGCGGGCGAGCACGCGCAGGAGCTGGCTGACATCCTCCAGGGTCGGGACAAGCTTTTCCAGCGAGGCGAGCACGATATGCGTCTTCGGCAGGATCTGGGTCAGATCGCCGTTGCCCTCGTTCGTCACGATGATCGAGGTGCCGGTCTCGGCGACGAGGAAATTGGCGCCGGTAATGCCCACATCGGCCGCGAGAAAACGCTCGCGCAGCACGGCACGTGCTTCGGTCAGCAGCTGCACGGGCTCCGAGAGATCGCGCTTGGCGTCGAGATGGGTGTGAACGCGCCTGAAATCCTCTTCCACTTGGCTTGCGTTGAGATGGACGGCGGGCGCGATGATGTGGCTCGGCAACTCGTTGCGGAGCTGAATGATGTATTCGCCGAGATCCGTCTCGACCGGCCGGATGCCGTTCGCTTCCAGGTGATGGTTGATCCCGATCTCCTCGGAGATCATGGACTTGCCCTTGGTTACCGTCTTGGCACCAGCCTCGCGGCAGATCTGTAAGATGATGTCGCGGGCCTCGTCCGCGTTGCGGGCGAAATGCACATGCCCGCCGGAGGCTTGCACTTTCTCCTCGTAAGCTTCGAGGTAGAGGTCGAGATGCTCCAGCGTGTGGTTCTTGATGTCCCGTGCCGCATCCCGCAGCGCCTCGAATTCCGGCAGCTTGTCGGCCGCCGCCTGGCGCTTGTCGATGAAGCCCTGCTTCACGTTGCCCAGCGCCTTCTGCAGCTGATTGTCATTCAGCGCCCGCGCGGCATTCTGCTTGAACTGGGGAGATGTGGAATGAACGGTCATAGGTGAGTTTTACTTGACGGTTTCAGCTTTGGCGACACCGATCGGCGGCTCGTCGGTCATGCCGGCCAGAACCTCCGCCACGTGACGCACCTGGACCGGCTTGCCGTCGCGGGTGAGCTTGCCCGCCATGTTCATGAGGCAGCCGAGATCGCCCGCCAGCAGGGTTGGGGCGCGGGCCTCCTCGATGTTCTTGGCCTTGGCATCGACGATGGCGCCGGAGATATCGCTGTATTTGACGGCAAAAGTGCCGCCGAAGCCGCAGCAGACATCGCTGTCCTTCATCTCGACGAGGGTCAGGCCTCCCACGCTGGCGAGAAGCCGGCGCGGCTGGGTCTTCACGCCGAGTTCGCGCAAGCCCGAGCAGGAATCGTGATAGGTCACCGCGCCGTCGAAGGAGGCGTCGACCTTGGTGACCCCGAGCACGTCGACCAGGAAGCTCGTCAGCTCATAGGTCTTGACGGCGAGCGCATCGGCCTTGGCGCGCCAGTTCGGATCTTCCTCGAACAGTTCCGGGTAGTGGGTCTTGATCGTGCCGGCGCAGGAGCCGGAGGGAGCGACCACGTAGTCATAGCCGTGGAAGGCCTCGATCACCTGCATCGCCAGGTCCCGCGTCGTCCCCCGGTCACCCGAATTGTAGGCCGGCTGGCCGCAGCAGGTCTGGACGGGAGCATCGACGGTGCAGCCGGCATCCTCCAGGAGTTTGACGGCCGCAAAGCCCACGGACGGGCGCATCAGGTCAACGAGGCAGGTCACGAAAAGGCCGACCCGGGGCTTGCCGGGCCGGCCTTGGGAGGGCAGGTCGCTCATTGGGTCGCCTTCTTGCCCGAAGCGTCGAACTGCTTCAGATAGGCGACGAGGTCGTTGACCCGCTGCTCGTCCTTGAGGCCGGCATAGATCATCTTCGTGCCCGGAATCTTGGCCTTCGGATCCTTGATGTACTCCTTGAAGGTCGCCTCATCCCAGGTGATGCCGGAATTCTTGTTGGCGGGAGAATAGTTATAGCCCTCGATCGACCCCGAATGGCGGCCGAAGAGGCCGTTCAGAACCGGACCCACGGCATTCTTCGCGTTTTCTCCGGTTTGGTGGCAGGCCCGGCATTGCGCAAACACCTTCTCGCCGGCGGCTGCGTCCTGAGCCTGGGCAGACCCGAGCCCTGCGAGAAGCAGGGCGGCGGAAAGAACGAAGGAACGCATGAAAAACTCCTTTGCTGGACACCTGTCCCATCTTAGAGAGGTTCTACATTATTAGAAAACGCCATCAGGGAAAGCCGCCTTATTGTTAAGGTAGCCATACCTTGAACGCAGCGATGATTCCCCAGGGAGGGTGTCATGACCATTGCATTTCCGAAACCGGACGAAGCGGTTTTGGCGCGCCGGAAGGACATCGTCGAGGGTTTGGGACGCCTTGTCGCGTCGGAGGCTCTGATCGTGTCCGAGGATGAGCGCCGGGCCTTCGAGACCGATGGCCTGACCGCCTATCGTCAGATGCCGCTGGCCGTGGTGCTGCCTTCCACGACGGAGGAGGTCTCGGCCATCATGCGCTTCTGCCACGAGAATGGCGTGAAGGTGGTGCCGCGCGGGGCGGGAACCTCGCTCTGCGGCGGGGCCATTCCACAGGAAGATGCCATCGTGCTCGGCGTCGCCAAGATGAACCGGGTGCTGGACATCAATTTCGAGGGGCGCACGGCGCTCGTTCAATCGGGCATCACCAATCTCGGCATCAGCCAGGCTGTCTCTTATGAGGGCTTCTTCTATGCCCCCGATCCGTCGAGCCAGCTCGCCTGCACGATTGCCGGCAACATCGCGATGAATTCGGGCGGGGCCCATTGCCTGAAATACGGCGTGACCACCAACAATCTTCTGGGCGTCACCATGGTGCTCCTCGACGGTACGGTGGTGGAGATCGGCGGCGAGCATCTGGATGCGGCGGGCTACGATCTTCTCGGCCTCGTCTGCGGCTCGGAAGGCCAGCTCGGCGTGGTGACAGAAGCGGTGGTGCGGATCCTGCGTGCGGCCGAAGGCGCGCGGCCGGCTTTGTTCGGTTTCAGCTCGGTGGAGGATGCCGGCGCCTGCGTGGCGGCGATCATCGGAGCAGGCATCATTCCGGTGGCTCTCGAATACATGGACAAGCCCGCAATCCAGATCTGCGAGGCCTTTGCCCATGCGGGCTATCCGCTCGACGTGGAGGCCATGCTGATCGTCGAGGTCGAGGGCTCGGATGCGGAGATCGACGACATGCTCCGCCGCATCGTCGCCATTGCCGAGCCGTTCAGGCCGAAGACCATGAAGGTCTCGCAGTCCGAGGCCGAGAGCGCCGCGATCTGGAAGGGCCGCAAGTCGGCCTTCGGTGCGACTGGCCGCGTCGCCGATTACATCTGCATGGACGGCACGATCCCGACCGGCCAATTGCCTTACGTGCTCAATCGCATCGACGAGATCGTGAAATCCTACGGGCTCGGCGTCGCCAACGTGTTCCACGCCGGCGACGGCAATTTGCATCCGCTCGTCATGTTCAACACCAACGTGCCGGGCGAGATGGAGAAGGCCGAGAAGGCGGGCGAGGATATCCTCAAGCTCTGCGTCGAGGTCGGCGGCTGCCTGACCGGTGAGCATGGCGTCGGCATCGAGAAGCGTGATCTCATGACCCATCAGTTCAACACCACGGATCTGGAACAGCAGATGCGTGTGCGCGGCGTGTTCGACCCGCGCTGGCTGCTCAACCCCGCAAAGGTATTTCCGCTCGAAGGAAGGCTCGCCGCGTGACGACCCATACCCCCCGCGACGAGCAGGACGCTTCCATCATCATCCGCGAGGCTGCCGATAAAGGCACGCTTCTGAATGTTTCCGGCAATGGCACCAAGGCGCCGATGGGGCGTCCGAACCAGACCGATGCCTCGATCTCGTCGGCCGCCATGACCGGCATCACGCTCTACGAACCGGCGGAACTGGTGATCTCCGCCCGCAGCGGCACGCCGGTGCTGGAGGTCATGCGCGTATTGGCCGCGAAGGGACAGGAACTGCCGTTCGAGCCCATGGATTACCGCGCCGTTCTCGGCACCAAGGGTGAGCCGACCATCGGGGCGGTCGCGGCCATGAACATTTCCGGTCCGCGCCGCATAATGGCGGGGGCCGCCCGCGATAGTCTGATCGGGGTGCGCTTCGTCAACGGACGCGGCGAGGTGGTGAAGTCCGGTGGCCGTGTGATGAAGAACGTCACGGGCCTCGATCTCGTGAAGCTCATGGCAGGCTCCTGGGGCACGTTGGGTTTTCTCACCGAGGTCACCTTCAAGGTGCTGCCCAAACAGGAGCGCATGGCGACCCTCGTCATTCGCGGGCTCGACGACAAGCAGGCTATCGAGGCCCTGTCGATGGCGCTCGGATCGCCCTTCGACGTGACGGGCGCTGCGCATGTTCCGGACCGCG
The DNA here is from genome assembly GCF_055792825.1 of Microvirga sp. GN3. Lineage (NCBI taxonomy): Bacteria > Pseudomonadati > Pseudomonadota > Alphaproteobacteria > Hyphomicrobiales > Methylobacteriaceae > Microvirga > Microvirga sp. GN3. Next base: position 82,057 of record NZ_JBVVAK010000019.1, on the reverse strand, counting down.
ACCGGAAAGGTGGGAATACGCTGATCCGGCTCGGAGGTTTCAGGGTTTCCGTCGATTACCGCGTGAACGAACTCAAGCGCCTGCTGAAACGCTTCCGCTTCATGGACATTCTCGAAGGTGTCGGGGCCGAGGCGCTCTGGCAATCGGTGCGCGATGCGACGCTGCTGACCGATCAGGGCAATCGCGCGATCTGGCGTGTCTCCACCACCCCGACGAAAGGCCCCGATTTCGTTGCCCAGGTCGCGCAATCTCTCGATGCGCAATGGTTCTATGATTGGGGCGGCGGGCTCGTCTGGATCTCGACACCGATCGACGACGATGCGGGTGCCTCCGTCCTGCGCGAAGCGACCAGAACCTTCGGCGGCCACGCCACCCTCGTGCGTGCGCCGGCCGAGACCCGCTCCATTCTCGATGTGTTCGAGCCGCAATCCGAGGCGCTGATGACCATCACGCGCGGCATCAAGGCCTCCTTCGATCCCGCCGGAATTCTCAATCCGGGCCGGATGTATGCGGGAATCTGAGATGGCGGGTACGGCTTCTCTCGCGCCGGAGGCAAAGACCTCGAGCAGCTCGCGGACGGCGCTCATCGTCGGGCTCGTGCTCGGGCTCATCGCGCTCACCGCCGCCATTCTCCTGATGATGGGCCGCACGCCGATCTGCAAATGCGGCACGATCGAGCTGTGGCATGGGACCGTGAAGGATTCCGGCAATTCGCAGCACCTGACCGACTGGTACACGCCGTCTCACATCATCCACGGTTTCCTGTTCTATTGCGGAGCCTGGATGATCGGTATCCTGCGCGGAAGGGCACTTCCGCTCAGTGTCGCGCTCCTTCTCGCCATCGGTCTGGAGGCGGCGTGGGAAATCGCTGAGAACACCGACGCGGTCATCGAGCGCTATCGTGCAACGAACATCGCTCTCGATTATTATGGCGACAGCGTCATCAACTCGGTTTCGGACATTGTTGCCATGATCGCCGGCTTCGTGCTGGCGCGGTTCTGGCCGGTCTGGCTGACGGTTCTGGCAGCGGCGGTCATGGAAGCGTTCGTCGGGTTCTGGATCCGCGACAACCTGATCCTGAACATCATCATGCTGATCCATCCCGTTGAAGCCATCAATCAATGGCAAGGGGCGATGTGAGATAAAACAATGCAAACCAATTTCACGCCCGATCAGCTCAGAGATCCCGCCATGGCAAGTTCGGAGAAGATTCTCCGGACCTGCGTTCATTGCGGTTTCTGTACCGCCACATGCCCGACTTACCTGCTTCTCGGCGACGAGCTCGATTCCCCGCGCGGACGCATCTACCTGATGAAGGACATGCTGGAGAGCGGGAAGCCGGCCTCGCCGGAGGTGGTGAAGCATATCGACCGCTGCCTCTCGTGCCTGTCCTGCATGACGACCTGTCCATCCGGCGTGCATTACATGCATCTGGTCGATCACGCCCGCGCCTATATCGAGGCCACCTATACGCGGCCCTGGCATGACCGGCTCCTGCGCTGGGTGCTGGCGAGCGTTCTGCCCTATCCGGCCCGCTTCCGCTTCGCGCTCGGCGCGGCGATGCTGGCAAAGCCCCTCAAAGGCGTGATCGGCGCGCTGCCGCTTCTCGGTACCCGCCTGCAGGCGATGATCGATCTGGCGCCGGCGAAGGTCCCGGCCCGCTCGCCCTTCGACCAGCCCGATACTTTCAAGGCGCGTGGAGAGCGTCGGGGCCGGGTCGCCATCCTGTCCGGCTGCGCCCAGCCGGTGCTCAAACCCGGCTTCAACGAGGCCGCTATCCGCCTCCTCAACCGCCACGGCGTTGACGTGGTCCAGCCCAAGGGGGAGGGATGCTGCGGCGCGCTCGTCCACCACATGGGCCGCGATGAGGAGGCCCACGGCTTCGCCAAGCGCAATATCGATGCCTGGATCGCCGAGATGGATGGAGGGGGGTTAGACGCCATCATCATCACGGCGTCGGGCTGCGGTACGACGATCAAGGATTACGGCTTCATGTTCCGGGAGGACCCGGATTATGCCGAGAAAGCCGCCCGCGTCTCCGCCATTGCCAAGGACGTCACCGAATACGTCACGTCCCTGAAGCTCGTGGAGCCGGTGCGCGAGACGGATCTGGTGGTGGCCTACCATTCCGCCTGCTCCATGCAGCACGGGCAGGCGATCCGCACCGAGCCGAAGACGCTGCTGAAGCGGGCGGGCTTTACCGTGAAGGACGTTCCGGAAGGGCATATCTGCTGCGGCTCGGCCGGGACCTACAACCTGCTCCAGCCGGAGATCGCCGCGCAGCTCAGGGCGCGCAAGGTCGCCAATATCGAGCGCACCAAGCCCGACCTCATCGCCACCGGCAATATCGGCTGCATGACCCAGATCGGGAAGGGGACCGACATCCCCATTGTTCACACGATCGAGCTTCTCGACTGGGCGACTGGCGGCCCCATGCCGGAAACACTGGAGGCAGCAGGCTTTGGAAAGCGGGTCTCCCAGCCGTTAACCATCGCAGCAGAGTGAGGCTGCTACACTCTTACGCAACGAAATTTTATTTCCAAACTGCGGCCGTCTGAGCTAAAAGTTAGGAAAGTGTGAATTTCAGGGGCGTAAGGGCCGGCACATGTCTTCGGGTTGGACGTCGTTCAGGAATCGTTTTGGCAAGAAGCAGGATGGGGCTGCTTCCGATGGACTTCCTCAGGTTATCGATGGCCCTGAGGTTTCGGCGGCGCCTGCCGCTTCCCCTCCGGAAAAAGGCGAGACCATCGTCGTTCGCCCCAATGGCGCGCTGGATTCCGTCGGCCAGAAGAACGAGCTGATCCGCGTCCGCTTCGCCAACATGATCGACCGGCTGGAGGAAATCCGCAGCCTCAAGGAGGATTTCGCCCTCCTCAACGAGCCGGTGAACGACCTCATCCGCAGCTATCCCCAGCTTCAGTCGCGCCTTCTCGAAACCGAGGCGGTACTCAAGCAGGAAACCGAGACGACCATCGCCCTGCGCCGGGAGCTCGGCGACCTCAACAACCTTCATGCCCGTACGTCGGACGACCTGAACTCCGCCGTGTCCCAGCTGCGCAAGGCCGAGACCAGGGTCCGCGAGCAGGATTCTTTCATCGAGGACCTGCGCCTCAACGTGAAGGACAAGGAGGCCATCGTTGGCGACCTCGAGAACCAGCTCGCCATCGAGACCGAGCGCGCCCGCAACATCACGGAAGAGAACCAGGCCCTGCGTCTCGAAGCCCAGGAGGCCGACCAGACCGTGGCCCGCGCCGAGCGGGAGCTCATCGAGACCCGTGAGCGCAATGGCCTGCTCGATCACGAGGTCAAGCGCCTGCAGAAGGTGGCCGAGGAGCAGAACTATCGCCTCTCCAGCCTGACCAACCGTTATGGCGAGCTCGAGACCCAGCTCGAGTCCACGCGCCAGCGCGCCTCCGAACTCGAGACCAAGCTCATGGCCGAGCAGGTGCTGCGCCAGCGCCTGGAAACCCAGATCGATTCCGAGCGCTCGGCCCACCAGACCGATCTCTCGGCACTCGACATGAAGATCGAGGGCCTCAATTCCCGCCTCTCCGCCACGGACAAGATCCTGGCCCATACCCGCGACCAGTTGCGCGACAAGAACGAGGCCCTGCGCGGCGTCGAGCGCAATCTCAAAGAAACGACCATCGAGAAGAACACCCTCGACCGTCGCCTGGAGGCGACGCAGCAAGAGGTCGAGCGGCAGGTCGCCATGGTCAACGAGCTCCAGCGCTCGCGCATCGAGCTGCAGGAGCGTGTCGAGATGCTCAACAAGGCCATCGCGGCCAAGGACTTCCAGATCGAAAGCTCCGACAACAAGCTCGCCAGCCTCTCCGAGCGCATCGACCAGCTCACCAAGCGCTTCGACCAGGAGCGCAGCACGCTCGAATCCGCGAACCGGCGTCTCACCGAAGAGCTGCAGAACGAGAAGGCCGAGCGCTCCCTCGTGCAGGGCGCTCTTGAGATCGCCCGCGAAAGCCGGACCAAGATCCAGAAGAAATACGTGGCGCTGCGCAAGAAGACCCGTCTCGACACGCAGGAAGAGGACCCGATGCTCTTCGACGAGGACGAGATCGAGACGAATGTCCGGCCGTTGAAATCGCCGGACGCGGAATAAAACCTTTACCTCCAAAGCCCCGCAGAGTTGCGGGGCTTTTTTCTTTGGAGAGGGCGTTCACGAAGCACCGTGGGAGCGTCGTGTTTGATCGTATCGTCAGCACTCTCTCTCGTCATCACCGGCCCCGTGCCGGTGATCTCGATCCGAAAGGCCCTGTGCTTCACAGCATCGGGATGGCCGGCACAAGGCCGGCCATGACGTCGCGGTTGTCATCCCCGGCGAGCCGCAGGCGAGGGAGGGGGATCTACGATTAGGCACAAGCTATGGATTCCCTTCCCCTCCGCTGACGCTCCGGCCGGGAATGGCAATGCGAAGAACGATGTGACGAACGCATACAGCCGATTACTCCGCCGGCCTTGGCGAATGATCCGCTGCGCGCCACTTTGGGCCCATCGTCGAATCGCAAACGAAGGACCCCAGTGATGGCTCAGCATCCTGCAATCGCCTCTGGCCGCGTCGCCGTCATCACCGGAGCCGCGAGCGGCATCGGGCTTGCGGCCGCCAAAAGGTTCGCGGAGCTCGGCATGAAAGTCTGCCTTGCGGATCTGGAAGGCGAAGCGCTCCGGCGCAGCGCGGAGGACGTGGCACGCATTGCCGGCAAACCGGAGAACGTCCTTGCGGTCGCGACCGATGTCGGGCGGCTGGAGGGTGTCGGGAACCTCAAGGAGAAGGCCTACGCCGCTTTCGGCGAGGTCGCCGTGCTGATGAACAATGCCGGGACCGAGAGCGGCGGGCAGATGTTCGGCGACCTGACACGCTGGCGCGCCATTCTGGAGACCAATCTCTGGGGCGTCATCAACGGCGTGCAGGTCTTCGCGCCGGCCATGCTCGACCAGAAAAGCCCTTGCGCGATCATCAATACGGGATCGAAGCAGGGCATCACCACGCCGCCGGGCAATACCGCCTACAACATCTCCAAGGCCGGCGTGAAGGTCTTCACCGAGGCGCTGGCGCATGACTTGCGCAACCGGCCCGATTGTCAGGTGAGCGCGCATCTTTTCATCCCGGGCTTCGTCTATACGGGCTTCACCAAGGCGAGAGGCATTTCCGAGAGACCGGCCGGTGCCTGGGAGCCGGAACAGGTCATCGATTTCCTGCTGCAGGCTCTGGAGCGAAACGACTTCTACGTGCTCTGCCCCGACAACGAGACGACGCGGGAGATGGACGAGAAGCGCATCCGCTGGGCCGCCGAGGACATCATCGAAAACCGCCCGCCGCTCTCGCGCTGGCATCCGGACTACAAGGATGCTTTCGCGAAAGTGATGGAAGGTTAGGGGGATTCAGTCGTGAGTTTCGATCCGGCAGCCTTCCGGCATCAGGTCAAGGCGATCCTCGACGATCACACCCGTGCCTTCGGGGTGCCCGATGAACGACACGCCGTTCTCCGTCGCCAGATCGCAAGCGGGGATGACATTCATTCCCGCCGTACCTTTCCGGGCCATGTCACGACATCGGCCTTCATCCTCGACCGGACGGGGCAGAACATCCTCCTGATCCACCACCGCTCTCTCGACCGCTGGCTGCAGCCGGGTGGCCATTATGAGGCGCCGGAGGGTCTGCCGGACTCGGCTCTTCGGGAGGCGGTGGAAGAGACCGGCTTGCATGGACTTGTGATCGACCCGTGGCATGACATATCCGGCATGCCCATCGACATCGACAGCCACCGTATCCCGGCACGGCCCGAGCGGAATGAGCCCGAGCATTGGCATCACGATATCCGCTATGTTGTGAGAGCAGGGGAGGGCAGTGCCCTTAGGCCCGATCTGCGGGAGGTGCATGGTGCCGAATGGCGCGACCTTCAGGATTTGGAAAGTATCGCACCGCAGGCGCTGCAGAATATGCGCAAGCTCGGCCTTGTCAGCCCCTAACAAAAGCCGGGGCCATGCTTACATCCTCCTCCAACGATCGATTGCAGGAGGCATGCCATGAACGATCAGGAACGCCAGGTCATCAACGATATCTTCGGACGCCTGGAGCAGGTGGCGAACCAGCCGCGCGATCCGGAGGCCGAGCGCGTCATTGCCGAGAAGCTGCGCCAGCAGCCCTACGCACCCTATGCTCTGGCGCAGGCAGTCTTCGTTCAGGAACAGGCCCTGGCCAATCTTCAGGCCGAGAACGAGCAGCTGCGTGCCGAGCTCGATCGCGCCAGCCGCCAGCCGCAGCAGGGCGGTTTTCTGTCCAGCATCTTCGGCGGTGGCGGTGCATCGCGTCCACCGGGACCGGCCTATAATGCGCCGCCGGCCCGACAGGCCTCGCCCTGGGACCACGCCCCACAACATCCGCAGCAGCATTACGGTGCTCCCCAGGGCGGCATGATGGGCGGCGTGCCCGGCCCATGGGGCGGCATGCAGCGCGGCGGTGGAGGCGGCTTCCTCGGAACCGCCCTCTCGACAGCGGCGGGCGTTGCCGGCGGCGTGATGATCGCGAATGCCCTGAGCCATGCCTTCAGCGGCGAGAACAATCCGTTGAGCAATGCCGCATCTGCGGCCGGTCTCGGCGGTGCCGACCAAGCGGCGGAAGCCGGCAATGCCGGCATCACGGATTCTCTCCATCAAGACGCGAGCCAGCAGGAAGATCAGGGCGATTTCTCCGACTTCGGCGGCGATGGCGGAGACGAGGGCGATTGGGCTTAAAGGTCGCTCACCTGCGTTCGGAAGCGCCCGCCACTCGGCGGGCGTTTTGTTTCAGTGGCCGGCGGTCTTCGAGAACACGTTGATGATCAGCACGCCCGCTAGGACGAGCGCCATGCCGATGACGGCGGGCAGGTCCAATGCCTGGCGATAGAGGAACAAGCCCACAAGCGCGATCAGCACGATGCCGACTCCGGACCAGATCGCATAGGCGATGCCGATGGGAATCGTGCGCATGGTCAGGGACAGGCAGTAGAAGGCCAGTCCATAGCCGACGATCACGATGACGGAGGGCCAGAAACGCGTGAAGCCTTCCGCCGCCTTCAACGCCGATGTGGCGATGACTTCGCTGATAATGGCGGCGAAGAGATAGGCGTAGTTCATGGCATTCCTCATGCGATGGGCGATGCCGCCTTAGATCAGACCGCGTGCGATTCTCAAAAGCGAATGGCCGGGGCGAGCCCGGCCATCGCAAGCAATGATGAGACGCGATGATTGGTGCGATCAGATCACGATGACTCTCGTTCCGACCTTCACGCGGTTATAGAGATCGACCACGTCCTCGTTGAGCATGCGGATGCAGCCGGAGGAGACAGCCTGTCCGATGGTGTGCGGCTCGTTGGTGCCGTGGATGCGGTAGAGCGAAGAGCCGAGATAAAGGGCCCGCGCGCCGAGCGGGTTGTCCAGTCCGCCTTCCATGAAGCGGGGGAGGTCGGGACGGCGGCGTCGCATCTCGGCCGGCGGACGCCAGGACGGCCATTCGCGCTTCATCGAAACCGTCTTACGGCCGGCCCATTCGAAGCCGGGACGCCCCACACCGATGCCATAGCGGATGGCGCGTCCGCCCGACTGGACGAGATAGAGGAATTTGTCGTTCGTATTGATGATGATCGTGCCCGGGTTCTCGTGGCCGCGATAGGATACGAACTGGCGCTGGAACTGCGGCGCGATCGCATAATCGATGCTGTTGTCGTATCCCGTGCCGTTCCCGTAATCCTGCGGCAGGGACGCGACTACGCTGCCCGTGGACTGCACGTCGTAAGGATAGACGGCCCCGCGATAGGCCCGAGCGCGAGAGGCAGGGCGCGTCACGAGAGAATAATTCTCGGCATAGCCATCCTCCGTGTGTGCATAGGGATAATCGTAGCCCGGAGAGATGTAGGTGTTGCCGTAGAAATGGCCATCCCTGGCGATGGGCTGTGCGGAGGCCGCGGCAGGAAGAAGGACGGCCAAAAGCATTGCGGAGCAAGGGATCCAAGCGCGCATCGAAGTATCCTCGTCTGTGTTTTGCAGAATAACGGGAAGCGCGGCTTTTGTTTCCGCCAAGCTCGATGAATTTATGCGTAAGTCGGAAGAGCGCTTTCCTGTCGATGCGCTGAAAAGAGGGGTGAAGCCTCAAGGAAAGTGCTGTAAGAGCCTCTTTTCTCGAAGGCGCTCATCCCGGACGCCGGTTTTCACATCGTCGTGACATCATGAAATTCGGTCCCGCCCTGCGGGCGGCCGCGGGCATCGCGGTTCTGTCCATCATGGATGCGGTCATCAAGGGGATGTCCGCCCATTACCCCACCTTCCAGGTCGCCTTCCTGCGTTTCGCCTGCGGCTCGCTGGTCGTGGCCGGTGTGGTCGCTGTCCTGAAGCCCGGCTGGCCGAGCCGCGAGACCATCGCGGCCAACTCACTCCGCTCGGTGATCGCAGTCGTGACGGCGGTGAGCTTCTTCTACGCGCTGGGTCAGTTGCCCCTGGCCGAAACCCTCGTGCTGTCGTTCCTGTCGCCAATGTTCATCGCCCTGTTCGGGATGCTGCTGTTGCGGGAGAGGGTCGATGCCCGCATCGTCGGCGCCATTGCCATCGGTTTCGCCGGAACGCTCGTCGTCGTTCTCGGTCAGACAGGGGAGGCCGGTGCCGCCCGCTCTTGGGCCGGAGTCGCCGCAGCACTGACATCGGCGGTGACATACGCGCTCAGCCTCGTGCTATTGCGCCAGCGCGCCCAGCGGGACAAGTTCCTGCATATCGTCATCTTCCAGAATTTCGGGCCGTTCATCCTGGTCGCGCCATTCGGCCTCTGGGTCTGGCAGCCCCTGGATTATACCCATCTGGCCTGGTTCATGCTCATGGGCGTTCTCGGCGTGATCGGTCACGTGCTCATGGCGACGGCCTATGCCAAGGCGGAAGCCGCGCGGCTGGCTCCGCTCGAATACACCGCCCTGATCTGGGCGGTGCTGATCGGCTACGGGGTCTTCAGTGAGATCCCCGCCTGGGCGACGCTCGGCGGCGGCATTCTCATTGTCGCCGCCGCGATGCTGACATCCAAACGTTAGGCCGCCTTACGGGCGGCCGCGTCGAAGATCATGCAGGTTTCGGTGCCGTGGGCGAGAAGTCGGCCCTTGGCATCGAAGAGCTTGCCCTCCGAGGTGGCGAGCGTACCGCCGCGATGGACCAGGGCACCCTCGCAGGTGACCTTGCCCATGTTCGGCAGGATCGGGCGAACAAAGTTGAGCTTCATCTCCACCGTCGTATAGCCCTGGCCGGCCAACAGAGTCGTGTGGACGGCGCAGGCCATGGCGCTGTCGAGGATGGCGGAGGTCCAGCCGCCATGGATGGTCCCGAGCGGATTGAAGAAGGCTTCCGTCGGCTCGCCCTCGAAGATCACCCGGCCCTCCTCCACATGGGTCATGTAGACATTGGTCGAGCGCGAGAAGGGTGGGGCCGGGTGGCGGCCCTCGAGCATGTTGCGCAGGAAGGTGAGCCCCGGCTCGGCCGTCAGAACGTCCCGTGACACGATTCCATGAACCCGCTCAAGCATCGCCATCTCCATCTGTGCATCTACACAGTATGGCAGGACTTGAGGTGGCGCAATGGCTTTCAAGAAGGGTAGGTCGCCTTGCATAGGGCGCGCATGGCCCTGCGGGCCTCCTCTGCATCCGTGTCCTTGAGCTTGGATTCCAGCTGGCCCTGCGCCTGCTGCCAGAGCGGGATAGCCGCTTCCAGGATGGCTTGTCCGGCAGGCGTCAGCCTGTGCCGCAGGCCGCGGCCGTTACCTGGGATGGGTTCGATCCAGCCGTTCTGGGTCAGGACCTTCAGGTTGCGCACGAGGGTCGTGCGTTCCAGCCCGAGCCGGTCGGCCAGAACGGTCTCGGAGGCCGTCGTCCCATGGCCGATGGCGCCGAGGATGCCGAATTGGGGGAGCTTCAGGCCCAGAGGGCGAAGCGCCGCCTCATAGGTCCGGCTCAGGAGACGGGCCGTCATACGGGCATGGAGGGCGAAACAGGTTCGGCCGATGGCTTCCAGGTCGGTCATGAAACGATCATGCCCCGTGCCTATGAGGGGTCAAGGCTCTCTTTTTGCGGCTGACCTTAAGGCAGATGTCTTGACTCCCTGTCGGCATATGCCTATCTCGCGGCCAGCGTTAGCACTCATCAGTGAACAGTGCTAACAGCCGCAAGACCAGGGTACAGCCAGAGGGGCTGTGCCAAAAGTCAAAGGGGAAGTTCCATGAAGTTCCGTCCGCTGCACGACCGTGTTGTCGTCCGCCGCATCGAGGCCGAAGAGAAGACGGCCGGCGGCATCATCATCCCGGACACCGCCAAGGAAAAGCCGCAAGAGGGCGAAGTCGTCGCCGTCGGCCCCGGCGCCCGTGACGAGAGCGGCAAGGTCGTCGCCCTCGACGTGAAGGCCGGCGACCGCGTGCTCTTCGGCAAGTGGTCCGGCACCGAGGTGCGGATCGACGGTCAGGATCTCCTGATCATGAAGGAATCTGACATCATGGGCGTCGTCGCGAAGTAAGTTCGCCAAAAGCCCTTTCCTGAATTTTTTGAACATACCTGGAGGCAAAGCCCATGGCTGCCAAAGACGTTAAGTTCTCCTCCGATGCTCGCGACAAGATGCTGCGCGGCGTCGACATCCTCGCCGATGCCGTGAAGGTCACCCTGGGCCCCAAGGGCCGCAACGTGGTGATCGAGAAGTCCTTCGGCGCTCCGCGCATCACGAAGGACGGCGTCACCGTCGCCAAGGAAATCGAGCTCGCCGACAAGTTCGAGAACATGGGCGCCCAGATGGTGCGCGAAGTGGCGAGCAAGACCAACGACATCGCCGGTGACGGCACCACCACCGCGACGGTTCTGGCTCAGGCCATCGTCCGCGAGGGCGCCAAGGCGGTTGCCGCCGGCATGAACCCGATGGACCTCAAGCGCGGCATCGATCTCGCCACTGCCGAGGCCGTGAAGGACATCCAGTCCCGCGCCAAGAAGGTGAAGTCCTCCGACGAGGTCGCCCAGGTCGGCACGATTTCCGCCAACGGCGACAAGGACATCGGCGAGATGATCGCCCATGCCATGCAGAAGGTCGGCAACGAGGGTGTCATCACCGTCGAGGAAGCCAAGACCGCCGAGACCGAGCTCGATGTCGTCGAGGGCATGCAGTTCGACCGCGGCTACCTCTCGCCGTACTTCATCACCAACGCCGAGAAGATGGTGGCCGAGCTCGAGGACCCTTACATCCTCATCCACGAGAAGAAGCTCTCCTCGCTCCAGCCGATGCTGCCGATCCTCGAGGCTGTCGTTCAGACCGGCAAGCCGCTCCTTATCATCGCTGAGGACGTGGAAGGTGAGGCTCTCGCCACCCTCGTGGTCAACAAGCTGCGTGGCGGCCTCAAGATCGCGGCCGTGAAGGCTCCGGGCTTCGGCGACCGCCGCAAGGCCATGCTCGAGGACATCGCCGTTCTCACCGCCGGCCAGACGATCTCCGAAGACCTCGGCATCAAGCTCGAGACCGTGTCCCTGCCGATGCTCGGCCGCGCCAAGCGCGTCCGCATCGAGAAGGAAAACACCACGATCATCGACGGTGCCGGCCAGAAGGCCGACATCGAGGCCCGTGTGGCTCAGATCAAGGCGCAGATCGAGGAGACCACCTCGGACTACGACCGTGAGAAGCTGCAGGAGCGTCTCGCCAAGCTCGCAGGCGGCGTCGCGGTGATCCGCGTCGGCGGCGCGACCGAGATCGAGGTGAAGGAGAAGAAGGACCGCGTTGACGACGCTCTGAACGCCACCCGCGCTGCGGTGGAAGAGGGTATCGTTCCCGGCGGCGGCACGGCTCTGCTGCGCGCCAAGGGTGCGGTCGCGAAGCTCACGACCGACAACCCGGACGTCCAGGCCGGTATCAAGATCGTCCTGCGCGCTCTCGAGGCTCCGATCCGTCAGATCGCCGAGAACGCTGGTGTCGAAGGCTCCATCGTCGTCGGCAAGATCAACGACAACACGAAGTCCGACACCTTCGGCTTCAACGCCCAGACGGAAGAGTTCGTGGACATGCTCCAGGCCGGTATCGTCGATCCGGCGAAGGTCGTCCGCACGGCTCTGCAGGACGCCGCTTCGGTCGCTGGCCTGCTCGTCACCACCGAGGCCATGGTTGCCGAGGCTCCGAAGCGTGAAAGCGCTCCGGCGATGCCGGGCGGTGGCATGGGCGGCATGGGTGGCATGGACTTCTAAGAAGTCCTCGCACCGCGCGAATAAAAAGAAGCCCCGGAGCAATCCGGGGCTTTTTCGTTGTCCGAAGGAATGCTGCGATCCGCGTTAAGCGGCTTGCTTCAGGCCTTCGGCCTCGAGGGCTTGCTGCACGCTCGGGCGCGATGCGACGCGGGCCTGGAAAGCTTGCAAGTTCGGGAACGGCGACAGGTCGATGCCGTGGAAGTTCGTCCAGTTGACGACGGTGAAGAGATAGGCGTCGGCGATGGTGAACTTGGAGCCCGTCAGGAACGGCTGCGAGGCGAGTTTCTCGTCGAGATAGGAGAAGCGAGCGGCAAGACGCTCCTTCGTGGCGGCCTTCATCGCATCCGGAGTGGCCGGGTTCCACAGGGGCCCGAAGCCCTTGTGGATCTCGGTGCTGATGAAGCCGAGCCATTCCAGCAGGCGATAACGCTCCATGGTGCCGTGGGCGGGCGCAAGATCCGTCCCGGGCTGGCTGTCCGCCAGATATTGGATGATGGCGCTGGCCTCGGTGAGCACGGGCCCGTCCTTCAGGCCGAGCGCCGGAACATAGCCCTTCGGGTTGATGGTGGCGAAGCTAGCGCCGGTCTCGGTGGTGCGACTGGCGAGATCGACCTTTTCGAGGGTGAGCGGAATGCCGGCCTCGCGGGCCACAATGTGGGGTGCGAGCGAGCAGGCGCCGGGATAGTAGTAAAGCTTCATGATAATATCCTTGTTGGTGGATCAGGCTGCAGTCTTGAGTCTTTTTCCATGCAAGTGCATAGATATTTGATGTAGGTGCATGGGCCTGTCAACTTCAATGCAATTGCATTGAATCCAACAAGGGTTTGCCCGAATGCAAGAACCGTCTGCCGCCGTCATCAAGGCCTGGGGGCGCCTGATCCGAGCCGAGCGCACCGTGGTCGGGCGCATTGAGGCAGAGCTGAAAAATGCCGGCTTGCCATCGCTGCACTGGTACGACGTGCTGCTCGAGCTCAAACGCGGACCGGATGGGCGGCTCACGCCGAGAGAGATCGAGGAGGCGGGGCTGTTCGAGCAGTACAATCTCTCGCGGCTGCTCGATCGGATGGAGACCGAGGGCCTTGTCCACCGCATCCCCTTTCCCGGGGACAAGAGACGCCAGCTGATCGAGATCACCGATAAGGGCAGGGCGCTGCAGGAGCGCATGTGGCAGGTCTATGGAGCCGCCATCAACCGATTCATTGGGGCGAAACTCGGAGAGAAGGAAGCAGGCCAGCTGTCTACCCTGTTGCTCAAGCTGGTTCAGGAGTGAGGACTGCAGCGGCGACATCGCCACATTTCGGAAAACGATCTGCCCCGATCCGCGTTCATGTGTATACGGCTAAGAATTGCGTAGCTGAGCGAGGGCTATACCGTGAGAGCAGGGCGATCAATCTTGTCGATATGGCGGAGCCTGCCACAGGCTCTTGTGATCGTACAGCTTGCTTTGTCCGGCCTTTGGCTGACGACCATGGCTCCCGCCTATGCCACATCCGAACCCAGGCCAAGCTCCGCGTCGATCCGCACGCCTGATTTCGACGAGAGCGTCCAATGGTACCAGGACAAGCTGGCCTTCCGGCTCCTCGGCAGCCAGAGTCTCGTTCCCGGGCGGCGGGCTGTGCTGGAGCGGAGCGGATTCCTGCTCGAGATCAACGAGACCGATCACATCCTGTCGTCGGAGCCCGACACCACGGCGGCGGTTCAGGTCACGAAGGTTCCTGTCGTCAGCGTGCTCGTGCCGGATGTGGATCAGGAAGTAGCCCGCCTGCGCCGCATGGGCGTCGATATCCTCCAGCCTCCGGAGGACGATCTGGACGGAACCTACCGGACAGCTCAGATCAAGGACAACGGACGCCACAGGATCGAGCTGCGCGAGCCTCTCGACGATCCGGCGCGTTTCAACCCGATGGGGCGCTGAAACGGTCCCGCTTTTTTCGCCCCGATGGGAATAAAGCTTCCTGACGCGTGTCTCTGAGATCATGGTCATCATCGACCGCGGGAGGATATCCATGAAGCTGTTTCTGCGTCCGGCCATCCTGGCAGGGACCCTCGTTGCCGCATCCGTCGCACTCGCGCAAACCGCAGCTCCCGCGAAGGTGGCGGATACGAGCAAGGGCAAGGCCCTCGTCGATGCCAAGGGCATGACCCTCTACACCTTCGACCGCGACACGACCGGCAAGTCCGCCTGCAACGGCCAATGCGCCCAGAACTGGCCGCCCCTCATGGCGGCGGCGGGCGCTGCCGCATTGGGCGACTGGAGCGTCGTGACCCGCGACGACGGCGCCAAGCAATGGGCCTACAAGGGAAAGCCGCTCTATCTCTGGGTCAAGGATACCAAACCGGGCGAGGTCACCGGCGATGGCGTCAACAATGTCTGGCATATCGCCGCGCCTTGATACTTGCAGGACGAGCAGGTTCATCGTTGAATGATGCTGCCAACTGAGAATTGACCTTGGACGAGATCGCTTTCCTTCTCGAGCCGCAGATTCCAGGCTTGCGTCGCTATGCCTGGGCTCTCCTGCGCGACTGCGAGGCAGCGGACGATCTCGTCCAGGATACCCTGGAGCGTGCGATCAGCCGTTGGAACCAGCGGCGCGAGGGCGATCTGAGAGCTTGGCTCTTCACCATTCAGCGCAACCTGTTCATCAACGGCGTACGCCAGCGCAAGGCGCGCGGCACGCGCGTGGGAGAGGAGGTTCTCAACGATGTTCAGGCGCCCGAGATGAGTCCCGAGAGTCATGCCGGCCTGCACGATGTTTTGAAGGGGCTCGATGCCTTGCCGGAGGAGCAACGCTCCATTCTGCTGCTGGTCGGCGTCGAGGACCTGTCTTACGAACAGGCCGCGCAGGTACTGGACATCCCGGTCGGTACGGTGATGTCGCGCCTAAGTCGGGCGCGGGCGCGTCTGAGAGAGTTCATGGAGACCGGACGCGGCGCCGTCTTGAGGAGAGTGAAGTGACGGGCGAGCGACCCATCGGAGAAGACGATCTGCAGGCCCTGGTCGATGGCCGGCTCTCATCCTCGCGGCGTGATGCGGTGAAGGCTTATCTCGCCGATCATCCGGCAACCGCCGAACAGGTGGAGCGCGAAATCGAGCACCGCGAGGCGCTGCGCACGCGGCTGGCCTTCAAGGCTCAGGAGCCCATTCCCTCACGCTTGCGCATCACCAATCTCGTTGCCGCACGACGCCGCTCTCCGCTGGTTCGCCCTGCCGCTTTCGCCGCCGCATTGGCATGGCTTGCGATCGGCGGAATCCTTGGCGCTTGGGGCGGGGTCTGGTGGACCTCCCGTGCGTATATGCAGGCGGCGGCTCTGAGCGTTGCCGATAACGCCATTGCGGCGCATCGCATCTATGTCGGCGAGCGATTGCATCCGGTGGAAGTTCCCGCCGATCAGGAAGCGCATCTCGTGCAATGGCTGTCGCGTCGTGTGGGCAAGCCGCTGATAGCGCCGAACCTGAATGCCCAAGGCTACCGCCTGATCGGCGGGCGACTGCTTCCCGACAGCGGCGAGGCGGCGGCGCAATTCATGTATGAGAATGTAGGCGGCAACCGCCTTACGCTCTATGCGCGCTCGGGAGGAAACGAGGCGCAGACATCCTTCCGCTTCGAGGAGCAGGATGGTGTGTCCGCATTCTCCTGGATCGACAAGGGATTGTCTTACGTGGTCTCTGCCAAAGCAGATCGTGCTCAGCTCCTGCCAATTGCCGAAGCGATCTACAAGCAGTTCGAAGCGACAAGCGACCCTGCGAAGGGCCGCTTGTAGCATCCATTGTGATGTTTAGGCGAAGATGGCGGGATCGGGCCCGACACGACCGGAGGCATCATCGAGGCCTTCAATCACGCGCATATCGTCCGCATCGAGCTTGAAGTCGAACAGGTCGATGTTCTCGCGCATGCGGGAGGGCGTCGCGGATTTGGGAATGACGACGAGGCCGTTGTCCAAGTGCCACCGCAGAATGACCTGAGCCGGCGTCTTGCCGTATTTGCCGCCAATGGCGGCGAGGGTCTCGTCAGCCACGAGGGTGCCCTGTCCGAGCGGGCTCCAGGATTCCGTGACGATCCCGTTCTTGGCATGGAGCGCGCGCAGTTCCTTCTGCTGGAAGCGGGGGTGCAGCTCGATCTGGTTGACCGAAGGCGTCACGCCCGACTCGTCGATCAGCCGCTGCAGATGCTGCGTCATGAAGTTCGATACGCCGATGGACTTCGCGCGCCCATCCTGCTTCAGCTTGATCAGCGCGCGCCACGTATCGCGATAGGCCTCGCTGCCGGCAACGGGCCAGTGGATGAGATAGAGATCCACGGTATCGAGCGCGAGACGGGCCAGACTCTCGTCGAAGGCGCGCAGGGTTTCGTCATAGCCATGTCGATCGTTCCAGACCTTCGTGGTGATGAAGAGTTCCTCACGCGAAACGGGCGCTGCCTTGATGGCCTCTCCCACGCCTTCCTCGTTGCCGTAGATGGCCGCCGTATCGATGGAGCGGTAGCCGGCCTTGATGGCCTCGCCGACCACAGTCTTGGCTTCCTCGTTGGAGACCCGCCAGACGCCATAGCCGACTTGCGGCATGGCGTTTCCATCGTTCAGGCGGACGGTAGGGATGGTCGACATGGACTGCTCCATTGATAGTGAGGCAGGAAGGTAGAGCTCATTCGAACTAAGCAAATAGTGATCGCCTCGGGCGAACGCCATGCCGGAACCGGCATGACCACCCTGCGTTGCAATTCCGGCACACCATTCTCTTGGCGCAGGAGCTCTCCTTGTCCATTCCAGAAGCGCGGAAGGGCACGCCCGACCCGACCCTCGACCAGGCTGAGTTCCGAAAACGGTTTCTCCAACAATTCCAGGACCCTGCCTTCGAACCGCTGACCGTCGAGCTTCAGCGGGTCGCCGATGCGGCCTGGGACGCCTATAGCCATCACCGGAAAAGCCCCAGGACCCGCAAGGCAGGTTCCGGCTTTTCTGACCCCGAATATGATCTCGCCATCGATTGGATCGCCGCGAAGGAAGCGGTCGATCTCGCGCAGAAGCGGCATGAGGATCCGAACGGTCCAGCTCGCTTTCTCGTGATCGCAGCCTCCTCCCGCAGCGAGCACACCTGCCCTGGCGAGATGTCCAAGAGCTACCGCCTCGTGGACATCGCCCATCAGGTTCTCGCGAGTGCCGGGAACACCGAGGTCGACATCCTCGAGTTGAGCCGTCTCGCCGCCGAGTACGGCCGTCACATCCATCCCTGTAAGGCCTGCTTCTCGACGGCGGCGGCTTTGTGCCACTGGCCCTGTTCCTGCTATCCCAACTACTCTCTCGGCCAGACGCAGGACTGGATGAACGAGATCTATCCTCGCTGGGTCGAAGCCCATGGGGTGATGATTGTCACGCCCGTCAATTGGTATCAGGTCTCATCGCCCTTGAAGCTGATGATGGACCGGCTCGTCTGCGCCGATGGCGGCAATCCGGATCCAACCTCGACGCAAGGCAAGAAAACGGATCTTGCGAAGGAGCTTGAACTGAAGGGCTGGGACTATCCCAAGCACCTGGAAGGCAGGCTCTTTTCGGTCATCGTGCACGGCGACACCGAAGGCGCCGGCGGCGTTCGCCGGAGTCTGTCGGATTGGCTGCGCGCCATGGATCTTGTGCCCGCCGGAGGAGCAGCGGCGCTCGACCGCTATATTGGCTACTGGAAGCCCTATGCGACCAGCCATGAGGAGCTCGATCAGGATCAGGCCGTGCAGGAGGAGGTGCGCAACGCTGCCTGGACGTTGCTGGAGGCGGTGAAGGCTAAGCGCGCCGGAAAGTTCGTCACCGCCGGAGAGGACTTGAAGGAGCCGCGACAGAAATAGTGCATGGTTCGAGCACTAGCGCATCGTGCGGACCCCGGGGGCCGCGCCAGCGAAAAGTGGACCCGGTTTTCCGCGCCCAATGATGCGCTTACCAAAGGAGGGAGCATCGGACCCAAAAGTGCAAGTCCACTTTTGGGTCCGATGCTCTAACGCGTGCGTGAGGTGCACTTCAGACGATGTAGAAATCTGCCGCCGTCAGTTTCAGGTTCTTGCTCATAGCGGCGAACTTGATTGGCGCAGTGCTCCCGGTGCCGTCGGAATCGTAGAACAGGCTGCCGGTCTTCTTGTCGTAGACGATCCGGTCCTTCGAATCCTTGGCGGCACTTCCCGTCGTGAAGACGGATTGGCTCATCTTGCCCTTTCGGATTCCTTTGAAGACGGCATCTTCGAGATAGATCAGGTCACTCACAACGTTGAAATCGGTGATCCAATCGATGTTGCCGGCGGATGGATCGTCGGACAGAGGGGCGTTGAAGTAGAAGGAGTCCTGGCCCGAACCACCCGAAAGCCTGTCATTGCCAGCGCCGCCATAGAGCTTATCGTCGCCTGCGCTGCCTCGGAGCGTGTCATTTCCGAAGTCGCCCTTGAGAGTGTTTCTTGCATTGTTGCCGATCAGCGTATCGGAGCCAGTACCGCCGGTGGCATTCTCGATCGTGACATTGGGGCCGATATAGACGGTGCTTCGAGACGACGTTCCATCGCCGAAATTGATTGCATCGCTAACGGAACTGTACCAATCCTCCCGTAGATCGATCATGCTGTCGACCGAACCTCTATAGACCACCGTATCGGTTCCGCCCGCATCGTAGATGGTCTGCCAGTACTTCTGGCCTTCCCAGAACGTGTAGGTCGAATTGCCCGCATTCGTCTTCGTGTCGCGGCCATAGAGATGCTGGATCGCCAGGAGGTCGAGATACATCGGTGTGGTCGGATAGAAATCCGCCGATGCGGAGCGCGACCATGGCGTGGCTGAATAGCTCATGATCGTCATGAAATAATTGTCGTATTGCGTCGGCAGCACATTGGCGTTGTAGCCCGAGGTCTCGAAGGGATGCTTCAGGCCGAGAGCATGGCCGATCTCATGGAGAAGCGTCAGATAGGCAAAGGTGCCCGGCCTGTGAGCATCGTTGCCGGACCGGTTCCAACTGTTGACCTGCAGCCAGATATCGCCGGCATTGGGTGCATCGGAGGGCAGATAGGCATGACCGTCACTGTTCGCAGAGCCTCGGGAGGACTTGGCGAAGCGGATCTCGCCCACGGTCGTCTGATTGTCGGCAATACGAGAAGCCGTCAGCCCCGATACCGACATCCAGGCGTTCATCGCCCTGGTGGCACCTTGGATCTCGGTCTCGCTGAGGACGTACCAGTCATACTGCTCGCCCCAGGATGAATAGGAATTGGTAAACCAGGCGGTTCCCTGAGGCACACTCCAAGTGATACGCGTGCCCACCCCCTTCGAAGGCGATCCCCATTTGTAGCCGTAGATCAGTCCAGTGGCGAGGCCCGCAGAGATCGACGAGATGCGACTGGCATCGAGATGGTTATCGCTTGGACTTGCCATGACCGCCCCCAGCTTCGGCAATGATAAGCGTTGTTTGCGGCACTATACCCTCAAGCTTTATCGGCGCAACTTGGGCTCTGTTCTTAGGGAATGCGGTGCGTTGAGGAGAGCGGTCTCCTCCTTTGACAGGGAAGCGGTGATGCCAAGAGCCCTGCTCCGGTCGTGGCCGGCTCCGCATATTACGGCAGAATTGCTGTCGTAAATCCGGGGTTCCTGCACGAAATGAGGAATATATCTCTGCATCAACTACCCGAACTAGTAGTATAATGATGATGAATGCCGGGATAAGATCACTACACACAATGTAAAGAATGATCTGTTGTTTACGTTGCGTCAGGAGAAGGGGATCGTCTTTGTAGGGGAGTCTCATGCAGAATGCTTTGCTCTCTGAGCAGCAGCACATCGGCAGCGGTTTCGCAGGTTTGAACGATCAGAACTACCGCACGCTGATGGAGCTTTGCCCCGATGCCCTGATCGTTCATGACGGTCACATGATCGTCTTCGCCAATCTCGCGATGGCTCATCTCGTGCGAGCGCATCGTGTCGATGACATCATCGGCTGCCCCGTTCTGGAATTCGTGGCCGAGCCATCCCAAGATCTCGTGAAAGAGCGCATTCGCCAGGTGCAGCAGACCGGCTATGCGCCCCTGGTCGATGAGACATGGCGGCGTCTCGACGGGTCCGAGGTTCAGGTGGAGGTCGCGGCACGGCATATGTCATGGGTTGCTCCGAAGGCCGCGATGGTCATCGTGCGCGACGTGACCGAGCGTCGGCGCCTGGAAGCGGAGCGCGAGACACTTCTGGCGGAAAAGGAACTGCTGATGCGCGAGGTGCATCACCGGGTCGCCAACAGTCTGCAGCTCGTGCGCAGCATGCTGAACCTGCAGGCTCGCGGGCCCTGCAATGAGGCCGTGAAAATTCAGCTCAGCGAAGCCTCGGCGCGGATCGGAACGATCGGCATTCTTCATTCGCGCCTGCAACAGGACAGTTCCGTTGTGGAAGGGGAGGTGCAGCCTTACATCGAAGGCGTCATGACCGATCTGCGCACTTCGCTCGGTGAGACCTACCAGCGGCCGATCATCCTGGACCCGGGAGAAATGCCTCCTCTGACGTTGAAGGCGGATCTGCTGGTTGCCCTCGGTCTCATCACCACGGAGGCCGTCACGAACTCGATCAAATACGGCTCGGGGCGCATCCGGGTTCGGCTCGCGAAGAGCGATGCCCATGTGGAAATCAGCATCGAGGATGAGGGCACAGGATTCCCGAAGGATTTCGATCTCGCGCAGGATAGACGCGGCCTCGGCATGCGCATGATTGCAACACTCGCCAAGTCACGGGGTGGAAACGTGACATTCGGACAATGCGGGGGAGGGAACGGCGCCGCATCGAGCCGTATTGCGGCGACGCTCCCTTTGTAGCGACTGCCGCGCAGCTTTCTTGGCTTCCAAGAAAGTAAAAAAGCCGGCCCGAGGGACCGGCTTTCTTCATGACGATTGGCAGGGAACTTACCAGCTCGTCAGAACCGAACCCTTGAACTTCTCCTCGATGAACTGCTTCACCTCGGGAGTGTGGTAGGACTCGACGAGAGCCTTCACCCACGGCTTGTTCTTGTCCTCGCTGCGCACGGCAATGAGGTTCACGTATGGACCCTTCGGGTTCTCGCGGGCAATCGGATCCTTCACCGGATCGAGGCCGCCCGATGTCGCGTAGTTGGTGTTGATGATGGCGGCATCCACGTCGGCGAGCACGCGCGGACCCTGGGCGGCTTCAATCTCGACGAATTTCAGCTTCTTGGGATTGTCGGTCACGTCGAGGGGAGTCGGCTTGTAGCCCACGCCGTCCTTCAGCTTGATGAGGCCCTTGTCCTGCAGAAGGATGAGGGCGCGACCGCCATTCGTTGGATCGTTCGGGATCGAAATCGTTGCGCCGTTCGGCAGCGCGTCGAGGCTCTTGTGCTTCTTGGAATAGATGCCGATCGGGAAGTTCACGGTGAGCGCAACGCTCTCGATCTTGAAGCCGCGGTCGGCGACCTGGTTGTCGAGATAGGGCTGGTTCTGGAACGAGTTCGCTTCGATGTCGCCGCCGGCCAGAGCGGTGTTCGGCACGACGTAATCGGAGAACTCGACGATCTTGATGTCGAGGCCCTTCTTGGCGGCAATCGGCTTCACGGCTTCGAGGATCTGCGCATGCGGGCCGGGCGTGGCGCCGATGCGAACGGTCTGCGTCTGCTGTGCGAGAGCGGGAAGGGCGACAAAAGAGAGGAAGGCGGCGAGGCCCAGTTTCTTCAGCGACATTTTTTGTACTCCTTGTGCGATACTTTTATGCGTGATCAGGCGTGGCGGATGCGTTTGTTGAGATGCCGGGCGAGACGGTCGCCGATGCTCTGCACTGCCTGGACGAGGACGATGAGCACGACCACCACGGCGAGCATCATTTCGGGCATGAAGCGCTGGTAGCCGTAGCGGATGCCGAGATCGCCGAGGCCGCCGCCACCGACCGCACCCACCATGGCCGAGAAGCCGAGGAGCGACACGACGGCAAGCGTGAGGCCGAGCACGATGCCGGGAAGCGCTTCCGGGATCAGCACCTTGCGCACGATTTGGAGCGGCGTTGCACCGAAGGCGCGCGCGGCTTCGATCAGACCCTGGTCCACCTCACGGATCGCGCCTTCAATGAGACGCGCGATGAAGGGCGTCGCGGCAATGGTCAGCGGCACCATCGCGGCATTCGTGCCGATGGAGGTGCCGGCGATCAGGCGCGTGAAGGGGATGATCGCAACGACGAGGATAATGAAGGGTGTCGAGCGCGTCGCATTGACGATAACGCCGAGCACGCGGTTGATCCACGGAGCGGCGAACAGCTCACCCTTGCCGGAGGTGGCGAGAAATACGCCGAGCGGCAGGCCGAAGATTGTGGCGAGCAGGGCCGAGACGGCGACCATGTAGAGCGTTTCGCCGGTGGAACTGGCGATGAGGTTAATCATCTCAGGCGACATGGCCGAGAACCTCCGTATCGAGACCGTGCTTATTCAGGAAATCGAGGGTGGTAGCGAGCGAGGCTTCCGGGACGCCGACCACGAGAGTGCCGAAGGGGCGACCTGCGATTTCATCCACCGAGCCGGACAGGATGTTCGTCTCGATGTTGAGATCGCGGGCAAGCCGCGCGAGAACCGGGTCCGTCGCATGCGGGCCGCGGAAACCGATGCGGATCACCGCCTGGCTTCCGGGCGTCGCTTCGGCTTTAAGCCTGCTCTGCAC
This sequence comes from Microvirga sp. GN3, assembly GCF_055792825.1. Taxonomy (NCBI): domain Bacteria; kingdom Pseudomonadati; phylum Pseudomonadota; class Alphaproteobacteria; order Hyphomicrobiales; family Methylobacteriaceae; genus Microvirga; species Microvirga sp. GN3. The sequence goes on along the minus strand of NZ_JBVVAK010000019.1, from coordinate 59,175 downwards.
ATAAGGCGGCAATGCGCGGCCCGACTCGTCGGCGAGGAAGGAGCGGGTCACTTCATGCTGCGGACGGGTGAAGACCTCGAACACATCGCCCTGCTCGACAATGCGTCCGCCTTCGATCACCGCGACCTCTCGGGCGATGTTGCGGATCACCGCCATCTCGTGGGTGATGAGCAGAATGGTCAGGCCAAGCTCGTCGTTGATGCGGCCGAGCAGGTCGAGGATCGAGCGGGTGGTTTCCGGGTCGAGGGCCGAGGTCGCCTCGTCCGACAGGAGAACCTTGGGCTTGGTGGCGAGTGCGCGGGCAATGCCGACGCGCTGCTTCTGGCCGCCGGAGAGCTCGGATGGATAGCGGTTGCGCTTGTCCGTCAAACCGACGAGGGCCAGCAACTCCTCGACGCGGGTCTTGATCTCGGCCTTGTCATAGCCTGCCACCTCGAGCGGCAGGGCGATGTTCTGAGCCGCCGTGCGCGAAGAGAGCAGGTTGAAGTGCTGGAAGATCATGCCGATGGAGCGGCGGGCGTGGCGAAGGGCTGCTTCGGGAAGGGCCGCGATATCGGCGCCGTCCACGATCACCTTGCCGGAGGAAGGCTTTTCCAGGCCGTTCACGAGGCGGATCAGGGTGGACTTGCCCGCACCCGAGCGACCGATCACGCCGAGGATCGAACCCTGAGGCACGGCGAGGTTGATCTCCTGCAGCGCCGTGACAGGCTGACCGTCACGGCCGGGGAAGGTCTTCGACACCTTCTCCAGGCGCACGATGGACTCCGCCGGCACAAGGCGCTGGGCATGCTGGTCGCCGAGATATCCAAGATGGGCGTTCATGAGGTCGCCTTTTCAGTGACGTCGGGGATGTCGATATGACACATGAAACATCCCGTTCTCTAAGTCAACCTTTTCGTTCGTTAAACAAAACAATCTGTTTTGACGAACGTTCCGAGGCTTCTAGCGAGCTGTCGCTATTCTCACAAGACTGCTATCGCTTCTAACTGGAGGAAGTTCCTCCTTTCTTTCGCCACAAGCGCCATTGATCCGGCTGCTTCGAGTTTCAAAGAGCCGGGCCGGGATCTCGGCAGGAGATGTGTATGATCAAGGCGAGCATCGCGCTGGCACTCGTAGGTCTGGGCGTTCTGGCAGCCTCCTTGGGGGGAGCGGTTGCGGTTCCCTTCTACCTGCCTCTTTCAACCCTGGCCCTGGCCGGGATCGTGTTCGTCGGAAGGGACATCCCCAAGTTCCTGCGCATCTTCGTCGTGATGCTGTCGGCGACGCACCTCGTGCTTGTGGCTCTGATCCTCGGCGCTGTCGCGGGCGCAATCACGGGCGATTACACGGGATACGTCCCGCCGCCCTCCGCCGCGCTCGGTGCCACGGCCTTCGGGGCGATCATCTACGGCCTGTCCTATGTCCCCGTCGTCCGCACCATCTGCCGGATCACGGACCGCTATCTCGATTCCCAGGCCGACAGCGTCATCCGCGTCCCCTTCATCGGCCTCGTGCGGGCGCGTGAAGGTGTCATTGGCACCTGGATGATCGGCATCCTCATCGCGATCAACCTAGCCCAGGTCGCCCTCAACGTGCGCCTCAGTTTCTGGTCCCGCGACATGTTCAATGCGCTCGAAGCCAAGGATGCCGCGGCCTTCTGGTATCAGTTCTTCGTCATCTTCACGCCTCTGGCCGCCGTGTTCGTGTCCATCGCCCTGACCGAGGTGCTGCTGCAGAACGTGCTTACCATCCGCTGGCGCGCCTTTCTCAACACCTATTATGTGCGCGAGTGGCTCGGCGACGGGACGCATTACCGGATGCAGATCATGGGCCGGGGCGCGGACAACCCGGACCAGCGTATTTCGGAAGACCTGCGCAAATTCGTCGAGAGCACCTATTCCCTGTCCGTCGGCCTGATGAACCAAGCCGCAACCCTGGTCTCCTTCGTGGCCATCCTCTGGACCATTTCGGCCGGCTTCACTTTTCCGGGGACGAGCTGGGAGGTGCCTGGCCTGTTGGTCTGGGTCTGCGCGGGTTACGCCATTCTCGGCACATGGGTGACGCACCTCATCGGCCGGCCGCTGATCGCTCTGAACTTCGAGCAGGAGCGCGTGGAGGCGAACTACCGCTTCTCGCTGGCGCGCCTGCGTGAATACACGGAGCAGGTGGCGCTTCTCGGCGGCGAGAGGGCCGAGCGGGAGAGCCTCGGACGGCGGTTCGGACAGGTCGTCGACAACTACATGCGGATCGTCTTCCGCCTCATCAAGCTCAACACCTTCACCTCGGCCTATTTCCAGGCCAACGTGGTGGTGCCCTATATCCTGACCGCGCCTTACTACTTCATCGGCAAGATCACCCTTGGACAGATGCAGCAGGTGGTCGGTGCGTTTTCCCGGGTGGAGTCGGCGCTCACCTATTTCATCACGATCTATACGACGCTTGCCGACTACAAGGCAGTGCTCGACCGTCTCACCACGTTCGAGGGTGCGATTGCCTCCGCTCAGCGCGTCGGCGGCGAGAGCAAGTTGGCGATCGCCCCGAAGGCGAGCCAAGAGCTGCGTCTGGAGGATTTGGACGTGCGCCTGCCTGACGGCAGCGCTCTCTTGCACACGGACGAGCTTGCCTTTCGTCCGGGCGAACGCACCCTGATGACCGGGCCGTCGGGCTCGGGCAAATCGACCCTCTTCCGTGCCATCGCGGGCATCTGGCCTTTCGGCGAGGGACAGATCTTCGTGCCGGAGGGGCAGAGCATGATGCTCCTGCCGCAGCGTCCCTACATCCCCATCGGAACCTTGCGCGATGCCGTGACCTATCCAGGCAAGGTCGATGCCTACACGGATGCCGAGATGGCGGAGGCGCTTCGCATCGCCAAGCTCCCGCAGATTGCGGATCGGCTCGACGAGGAGCGGGCCTGGGGGCAGACCCTGTCACTCGGCGAGCAGCAGCGCCTCGCGGTTGCCCGCGCGCTCCTCGCCAAGCCCGACTGGCTGTTCCTGGACGAGGCGACGGCCGCGCTCGATGAGCCGACGGAAGAGGAGATCTACCGCATCATCAAGGAGAAGCTGCCGAACACGACGGTCGTCTCCATCGGTCACCGCTCGACGCTCGCCGCCTATCACGACCGGCGCATCGACATGAAGAAGATCGAAGGCGGCCTGTCGACGCCCGTCGACATGCGTGAGGCCGAGCCGGCGGAATAATCCAACGCGTCATCCCGGACGGCAAAGCCGATCCGGGATCGCATGCAGAATGAGGCATCCAAACCTCGACATTGTCATTCCCGCGAAGGCGGGAATCCATAAACACGACGTCTCAGGAGAGGGCGAACAAGCGTCTTACCTCAATCTGAATTGTCAGCGGTTATGGATCCCGGGCTCCGCTGCGCGGCCCCGGGATGACAGTGCTTTACTCGTCGAACGATCCCGGATCTCCGCTCCGCGTCGTCCGGGATGACGCTTTCCCTTCATGCATAACGAAAAAGGCCGGCTTTCGCCGGCCTTTTCATTCGATCTCAGAGAAAACTTAAAGCGAGCGCTCCAGGATCAGCTGGCCGCCGTTCTGGGTCTGGATGATCAGGTTGCGGCCCTGGATGTCCCACTTGCCCGAGGAGCGGAGCGCTACGAGGAAGGCCTGCTCGAGGGCCATGGTGTTCTTGTCGCAGCTCTTCTTCGTCAAGGCGAAGGGGCCAACGGCCAGGCCTTGCTCGCGCAGGGGATAGGCTGCGGTGGCATAGGTGTTGCAGCCGCTGAAACCCGTGGCCCGGAGCTGGTCGTTGAGCTTGAAGCTTGGACGCTCGCCGGTGAAAGGCTTGCCGTTCAGGCTGACAGCCACCCAGGAGGAGTTCAGCGGGAAGATCTTGCCTCCCTCGCCCGGCTGCGGGACCTTGGTATCCGCCTGGCGGGTCGGGCCGGCGGGCCGGCCGAGCGTCGCGGCCGTCTGGGCATGAGCCACGGAGACGGTGGCAAGAGCCGCCAGGAGTGTCGCAAGTCGAAGGGCGTTCATCGGAACCTCTTCATCGAAAAAACGCAGGGACCATAAGGGGCCTTGAGCATTCAGGCAACGCCCAAGGTGATGTTGTCTTATGTCTCAGATAACAGATCACACAAAACCTGAAGCCTCGGTGAAAGAGGCGTAAGGATCTAGCTAGCCGATCCGCCGCAGGAGCCGCTCTGTGAGCGCGTTGGTGGGTCGGAACAGGTAGTCGAAAGCCCGGACCGAAATGTCCTGCGCGCCGATGTCCTGCAGGGCCGCCACGATCTCGAACACCTTCGTCGCGCGACAATGCAGCACGATCTCACGGCCGAGCGCATTGCCGTAGGGGAGAGCGGCCCCGTGGTCCTTCGCCAGGGACACGAGCGCTGAGGCTCGAGCCGGATCGAGCGCCGCCCGCACCTCGCGGCTCGTGCGCGCCTCTTCCTCGGCGGCGATGCGGGTGAGCACGGCCATCGCGGCGGCCCGTGCCCGGTCCGGCCAGGGAGCGCGGGTGGAGGCCACAAGATTGGCTTCGGAGCGTAGCATCACGCCGTCATCGAGGATTTTTAAGGCATTCGCAGCCAGCGTCGCGCCGGTTGTGGTGATATCAACGATCAGCTCGGCCGAGCCCGCACCCGGCGCACCCTCGGTGGCGCCCAGGCTCTCGACGATCCGGTAATCCGCAATGCCATGATCGGCGAAGAAGCGGCGGGTGAGGTTCACGTACTTGGTCGCGACCCGCATCTTAGTGCCGTGGCGCGCGCGAAGATCGGCCGCGACCTCATCGAGATCGGCCATGTTGCGCACGTCGATCCAGGCCTGCGGCACGGCGACAACCACATTGGCATGGCCGAAGCCGAGCGGGGTGAGCATTTCCACCGCCTCGTCGGCATCGGCGATCTGCTCGCGGATCAGGTCCTCGCCGGTGATGCCGAGATGAGCCGTGCCGCTGGCGAGCTGGCTTACGATCTCGGAGGCCGAGAGGAACGCAACCTCCACGTCGGGAACGCCGGCGAGCGTGCCGCGATAGTCGCGCGCGCCGCGGGACTGGGTGAAGATGAGGCCGGCGCGGGCGAAGAACGCGGCCGCGTTCTCCTGCAGGCGCCCCTTGGAGGGAACGGCCAGGATGAGAGGGGAATCGGTCATCAGAGCCTCCCCACGATGCGGTCGAGCCAGAAGGAGCAGCCGACTGCCGGGATCGGAGTCTCTGCGCCAAGATGTTCGAGGAGGCGGTCATAGCGGCCGCCACCCACGACCGGCTTGCCGTCGCCCCGGCGCGGGTCCTGCACCTCGAAGATGAAACCCGTGTAGTAGTCGAGATTGCGGGCGAAGGTGGCGGAGAAGGAGAAGCTGCCCACGTCGAGCCCGCGCGCGGCCATGAAGCCCGTGCGCTCCTCGAAGGCGGCCAGCGCCCCATTGAGATCGAGCCCTGCATCCTTGGCCAGGGTCCGGATCGCATGGCCTGCCTGGTCAGGGTCGCCGGCGATGGTGAGATAGCGCTCCAGCACCTGCCGCGCCTCGTCGGGCAGGCCGGTGCGGTTTGCGGCGCGGGCCAGGAAACGTTCGGCGATCTCGCCGGCGCTGCGTCCGCCGACGCGGGCGATGCCCGCGATCGAGAGGATGTCTTCAACGAAAGCCTTGGCCGCCTGAGGCGCTTGGCCTTCGATGGCGCCGAGCAGGCCGGCATGCTCCTGGGCGCCCAGCCCATCAGGCTCGGCGAGGCTTGCTAGCCCCTGTCCCGAGACGATGGCGCGGATCACGCGCCGTTTGGCCGCGGGCGCGATCCCGAGGGCGTCGATCAGGGCATGGAGAAGCCCCATGTCGCCGAGCCGCACGATGGGGGCTGGGCCACCGAACTGCTTCAAGCCGTCCAGGGCGAGGGCGAGAATCTCGGCGTCCACCGCCGAGACATCGAGGCGCCCGATGGATTCCAGGCCGGCCTGGAGAAACTCGCCGCTTTCGCCGGCCCGCATGCGGAAGACCGGCCCGCCATAGGAATAGCCGGAGGGCTGCGCGCCATGGCGGGCGAGGTGCTGGAGGCAGACGGGGATCGTGTATTCGGGCCTCAGGCACAGCTCGTTGCCCGCGGCATCCTGCGTCACGAACATGCGCCGCCGGATATCCTCGCCCGAGAGGTCGATGAACACGTCCGCCGGCTGCAGCACCGGCGGCTCGATCCGCGCATAACCCTCTCGCTCGAACAGCGCGATCAGCGCAACAATGGCATCCGTCTCCGTCACTGGCCTTGCCCAATCCTTGTATCGGCATGCTCTCTAGCAATGCCGGGCCAAGATGGCGATTGTTTTTGACGGGAAGGGTGAATGGGGTTGCGCAGGGTGGTCATCCCGGACGGCGAAGCCGATCCGGGATCGCGAGACGGTATGGTGCAATTTTCCCTCTCCCTTGCGGGGAAGGGCAGGGGTGGGGGTGGTCTGACTGGGTGAGCGTTCAAAGGATGAAGCGCCGCGTTCCGACTTTTCGACCCCCACCCTTCATCCCTCCCCGCAAGGGGGAGGGAAACACCCGGGCTATCCTCATCAAACGATCCCGGATCTCCGCTGCGCTTCGTCCAGGATGACGGGCGAGAGAACGAAAACCTCAGGCCTTCTCGGCGGTGTCGCTCTTCGCGCTCTTGGCCTTGGTCGTCTTGCGCTTGCTGTGATCGCTTGAACGGTTGACGTATTTGACCTTCTTGGGCTCCGACTTGGCGCTCTTCTCGGTTCCGCTATCCTCGCCCACGAGGCTGGCGGGCAGGAAGTGGCGGGCAGCTTCGGTCACGACATTGGCGACGGCGCCAGCGGCGGTCTGGGTCAGTTCAACGCTCTGCGCGCCTGCATTGGCTGCCGCAGAGCCGGCCTTCTTCGCTGTGCGGGTCTTGGTGAGGGCGGCTGCAGCGGCGATCAGGGCGTCTGCGAGAATCTCGCGGCCGAGATCGGAATTGATCAGATCCATCAAGCCGGATTTCTTCACGGACTTCGCCAGCTTCGCGCCAGAGCCCTTCCCGGAGCTCTTCTTCGATTTCGCCGTACTCTTCTTGTCCTTGTCCTTCGCCATATTCATCTCCTGATGGTCAAGCTTGAGGGACAACCCCTATGAAACCGTAGGGGTTCCCAAAAGGCCAAGGTTATCCGAAATGGCGGGCCAGAACCTCGCGGACGGCCTTGACGAGATCGCTCTCCGGCACGGAGAACTGTGCCGGGCGGGCGGCCTTCCATTCCTCGTTCGAGGCGATAGCCTGGGCGGCCTTGGCGCCTTCGATCAGGTCCTTGATCTCGACCTCGCCGCGCTCGCGCTCGTTCGAGCCCTGGATCACGACGCAGGGGCTCTGCCGCCGGTCGGCATATTTCATCTGCGCCTTCATGCCAGAGGAGCCGAGATAGAGCTCGGCGCGGATCCCGGCCTGGCGCAGGGTCGAGACCATGCGCTGGTAGGCGGCGATCTGGTCCTTGTCCATCACCAGAACGACCACCGGTCCGGGCTTTTCGGCACCGGACACGATGGGACTCTTGACCATCTGCAGGGCCGAGAGAAGGCGCGACACGCCGATGGAGAAGCCGGTCGCCGGAACGGGCTCGGAGCGGAAACGGCCCACGAGGCCGTCATACCGCCCGCCGCCGCCGACCGAGCCGAAGCGGACGGGGCGCCCGTCCTCGTCCTGCACCTGGAAGGTCAGCTCGGCCTCGTAGACGGGACCGGTGTAGTATTCGAGGCCCCGCACCACGGAGGGGTCGATGATCACACGGTCGCTGTAGCCTGCAGCCTCAACTAATTCAGCAATTGTCCTAAGCTCTTGCACCCCTTCCAAGCCAATCTGGGATGATGAAACTGCGTCCTCGAAATTCGCGAGCGTCACGGTATTAGCATTTTGGGTGCTCTTAGAGCCTGAACCCTGTTCACCCCAGCCCGTAAAATTGATCACTCTGTTGATGGCATCTGGAGGTAGGCCTGCCCCCTTTGTGAAGTCACCACTCTCATCCCTGCGACCTTCTCCTAAGAGCTGCATCACGGCATCAGCCCCGAGGCGATCGAGCTTGTCAATGGCGCGTAGTACCGAGAGTCGCTGTCCAGCCTTGTCCTCGCCGCCGAGGCCGATGGCCTCCATTAGTCCGTCGAGAACCTTGCGGTTGTTGATCTTGATGATGAAGTCGCCGCGCTTGAGGCCGAGCCTCTCCATCGTATCGGCGGCCATCATGCAGATTTCCGCATCCGCCGCGACGGAGGCCGCGCCCACCGTGTCGGCGTCGAACTGCATGAACTGGCGGAAGCGACCTGGGCCCGGCTTCTCGTTGCGGAACACCCAGCCGACCCGGTAACTGCGATAGGGCTTGGGCAGGGCATCGAAGTTCTCGGCCACGTAGCGGGCGAGGGGCGCGGTCAGGTCGTAGCGGAGCGACAGCCATTGCTCGTCGTCGTCCTGGAACGAGAACACACCCTCGTTGGGGCGGTCCTGATCGGGCAGGAACTTGCCGAGGGAGTCGGTGTACTCGACGAAGGGCGTTTCGACGCCCTCGAAGCCGTAGAGCTCATAAGAGTCACGGATCGCCGCGATCATGCGCTCGGTGGCGGAAAGATCGGCAGGGGTGCGGTCGGCAAAGCCGCGCGGTGCGCGGGCCTTGATCTTGTCGGCCTTGGACATGGTTTTTACTGCAGCCGTTGGATTGGAAAACGTGCTGCGGTCCTACTCCCTGCGGCCGGGAGGGGCAAGGTGGTGTAGCGATTTCCGCAACATCAACCGTCATCCCGGACGAAGCGTAGCGGAGATCCGGGATCGCGTGACGCGTGTGGCGGCAGGGAGCCCTACTCCCCCTTGTGGGGAGGAGTTGGAGGTGAGGGTGTGAGCGATAGCCTATGAAGGTAAGGCGCCTACGCCCCCACCCTGGCCCTCCCCATAAGGGGGAGGAAACATGAGTTTCATTCTACGCACGATCCCGGATCGGCTTGCGCCGTCCGGGATGACAGTGCTGGAAATGAGCCTTAGGCGACCGCCTTGATCACCTTGGTCAGCTTGTCGACGATTTCGCCGATCTGCTCTTCGGTGACAATCAGCGGCGGGGAGAGGGCGATGGTGTCGCCGGTGATGCGCATCATCAGGCCGAATTCCTGGAAGCCGCGGTCCATGGCCTCGAAGGCGCGCTTGCCGACGGCGTCGGGGCGCGAGGCGAGGTCGATGGCGCCGACAAGGCCGATGGTACGGATGTCGAGCACGTTCGGCAGGCCCTTCAGCGAATGGATCGCATCGGCCCAGATCGGCTCCAGGGTCTTGGCCCGCTCGAACAGCTTTTCGTCCCGGTAGATGTCCTGGGTCGCGAGCGCTGCCGCGCAGGCGAGCGGATGGGCGGAATAGGTGTAGCCGTGGAACAGCTCAATCACGTGCTCCGGACCCTTCATGAAGGCATCGTAGATCCCCTGACGCACCATCACGCCGCCCATCGGCACGGTGCCGGAATTCACGCCCTTGGCGAAGGTGATCATGTCCGGAACGACGCCATAGCGCTCGGCGGCGAAGGCCGTGCCGAGACGGCCGAAGCCCGTGATGACCTCGTCGAAGATGAGCAGGATGCCATGCTTGTCGCAGATCTCGCGCAGGCGCTTGAGATAACCCTTCGGCGGCGGCAGCACTCCGGTCGAGCCCGCCATCGGCTCGACGATCACGGCCGCGATGGTCGAGGCGTCATGGAGTGCCACGATACGCTCCAGATCGTCGGCGAGATGAGCGCCCCATTCTGGTTCGCCGCGGGAGAAGGCCTGTTCGTCGCGGTTATAGGTGTGGGGCAGGTGGTCGACGCCCGCCAGCAGCGTGCCGAAGAACTGGCGATTCTTGACGATGCCGCCGACCGAGATGCCGCCGAAGCCGACGCCGTGATAGCCGCGCTCGCGGCCGATGAGGCGCGTCTTGCTGCCCTGGCCCTTCGCGTTCCAATAGGCGAGGGCGATCTTGAGCGCCGTATCCACCGCCTCGGAGCCCGAGTTGCAGAAGAAGACGTGGTTGAGGTCGCCCGGCGCGAGTTGAGCGAGACGCGAGGCGAGGGCGAAGCCGCCCGCATGGCCGTACTGGAAGGCCGGCGAGTAGTCGAGTTCCTGCGCCTGGGCCTGGATGGCGGCGGTGATCTCGTCGCGGTTATGGCCGGCATTGCAGCACCAGAGGCCGGCGGCACCGTCGATCACCTCGCGACCATCCGGAGTGTAGTAGTACATGCCCTTAGCGCGGGCGATCATTCGGGGGCGCTGTTTGAAGGAACGGTTGGCCGTGAACGGAAGCCACCAGGCCTCCAGGTCGTTGGGCGCAATGAGGTCGTTGGCGGCTCTGGATGTCTGGGCAGTCATCATGTTCCCCGAAAGTGGCTGGCGGTAGGGAACCTAAAGCATCGGACCCAAAAGTGGAAACCACTTTTGGGATCAATCCGATGCGTAGTCGCTTAAGTAGCGCATCGTTGGAGGTGGAAAACCGGGACCACTTTTCCGCACGATGCGCCCCGTTTTCCGGTGTCGCAAAAGGAACTTTGGGGAAAGCCATGAGCCGGGCGCAACCCACGCCCTTAGCCGGTCATAGCGCGGGCCTCATAGCCGGCCGCATCGAGAGCACGCGCCACTTCGACGCTCTGGGCGCATGTCGTGACGTGAACGCGACCATGCTCCAGATCCACCTCGACCCTGGCGCCAGGGTCGAGGCGCTGAATGGCCTTGGTGACCGAAGTGACACAACCCTGGCAGGTCATGCCATCGACCTGCATCAGCAGATCCTTGCGGGTCTCTTCCATCAATAACCTCTTTGAAATCTTGCTTTATTCTGCGCAGGCAACGCAGAACTGCGAAAAAATGTCCATTACGGGAATGCGAAACTTGCCCGGCGAATCGCCCTGATTCATTGTCTGTTAACACACTGATTCGCGCAGATGCGCCGAGCCAGGGGAGCGGGGGCACCCATGGTCACCAACAAGAACAAAATTCCGGCCCTGCGGGACCGGAAGGCGGCTTTGCTCGCCTTCATGCCGGCCTTTCTCATGGCCGCCGCTTCGGCCTATGTGCCGATGGAGGCGGGTCTCGTCCTGCCGGTTCTCGGCTTCACGATCATGGCTGTCTTCTTCGGTCTCGTCGTCCTGTGGTGGCAGACCGAGACGGAGCGGCAGACGCTGGCCATGCAGCTTGCGGGTCTTGAGCAGGAAGAGCGGGTTCCGACGGCTCCGCTAGTTCTCCGGCCGCCCGTCATTGTTGGCAGTCCCATGACTGTTCTGCGCGAGCTGGCAGTTTCCGCCAGTGCGCAAGAGGTTGGCGCGGAGATGGTCCTGGCCCCGACCGAGCGGGTCCAGCCGGCTCGCTTTCCCGAACCTTCGCTGTTGCCCTCCATGCGCCGGTCGTCGGCCGAAGAGGTCAGCCGCATGAGGCTGGTCACCCAGGCCTTTGAGGCTGATCGGATCGAGTTGCACCTGCAGCCTGTGGTTTCGCTGCCGCAAGGCAAGATTCGCTTCTACGAGGCACTGGCCCGGTTGCGCCTGACGGACGAAACGCTGCTCAGCCCGTCCGAATTCCTGCCCATCCTCGAATGTTCGGGCCGCGCGTCGGATTTCGATCGCCGGGTGCTGATCCGCTCCATGGCTATCGCCCGCCATCTCGTCGCCCGCGGCAGCGAGGCCATCGTGAGCGTGAATCTCACGGCCCATTCCATCGCCGAGCCCGGCTTCCTATGGTCGCTGGCCGGCCTGTTCGACACCAGCCCCGATCTTCTCGGCAAGATCGTCCTGGAAATGACCCAGCACAGCTGGCGCCACCTCGATGCGGATCACAGGGCGGCGCTCGCAACATTGCGTGAGCGGGGCGTGCCGTTCTCCCTCGACCGCGCCGCGGATCTTCGGTTCGATCCCGAGGCGTTGGCCGATCTCGGCGTCCGGTTCATGAAGTTACCGGCCGATCTCTTGATCTCGGTGGCCGAGCAGTCGGACGGTCGCTATGCCGGGCCGGAACTCGACGTGCGCGATTTCGCCTCGGCCCTGCGCCGCAAGGGCATCCGGCTCATTGCCGAGCGGGTGGAGGAAGATGAAATGGTGCCCAAGCTCTGCGATCTCGGCGTGCCGCTGGCGCAAGGCTTCGTCTTCGCGGCCGCACGCCCGGTCAAGCCGGAGATTGCCGGTGAACAGACGGCTTCGCGGCCTTTCGGCCTGGAGGATGCTCCGACCCTTCTGCGGCGCGCCGGTTGACTTGAGCGGCGCAAGGGCCTACCCGCCCGGGTTCATTACAAGTGAGAACCCATGACTGTTTTGTCCCGCCCTGCTCACGTCGAGGGCTTGCAATCTCTCGCCGAACGCTACGATCTCGTCCTCTGCGACGTCTGGGGCGTGCTGCACAACGGTGTCAAGGCCTACGAGGCGGCAAGCGACGCGCTCACGCGCTTCCGCGCGAAAGGCGGGCGGGTGGTCCTTGTCTCCAACGCGCCGCGCCCCGGCGCTTCCGTGGGAACGCAGCTCGACGGCTTCGGCGTGCCTCGCACCGCCTATGATGCCATCGTCACATCCGGCGATCTGACGCGACTCGCTATCGAGGAACGGATCGACAGGATCGTCCACCATATCGGACCGCCTCGCGACATGCCGATCTATAACGATCTCGATGTCCGTTTCGGCTCCATCGACGAGGCCGACTACGTGGTCTGCTCCGGTTTCGACAACGATGAAGAGGAGACGGTCGAGGATTACCGGGCTCGGCTCGAAGCCATGCGCCGACGCGATCTGCTGATGGTCTGTGCCAATCCCGATCTCATCGTCGAGCGTGGCCACATGATCCTCCCCTGCGCGGGAACGATTGCGCTCGCCTACGAGGAGATGGGCGGCAAGGTCTTTTACGCCGGAAAGCCCCATGGTCCCGTCTATGATCGGGCTCTCGCGGTCGCAGCCGGGTTGGGCGGCAGGACCATCGCGAAGGAGCGCGTGCTCGCAATCGGCGATGCGATCCGCACCGATATCGCCGGCGCTGTGGGCTTCGGCATCGACTCCTTGATGATCGCGCGCGGCATCCATGCGGAGGAGCTGGGTCTTCACGAAGGGGACTTGGTGTCGGACCACGTTCAGGATTGGGTGGACCGGCAGCCGGCGCAGCCGACCGCTTTTACGGAAGTGCTGTCCTGGTGAAGCCCTCCTGGGATTCGGTATGTCATCCCCGGCGAACGAAGTGAGGGAAGGGGATCCATGATCAGGCGCAGCGCTATGGATCCCCTTCCCCTCCGATGGCTTCGCCATTTCCGGCCGGGAATGACAAGGGTAGCCCGGCGCTCTCTCTTGACCCAAGGGCCGGATTTCGACAGGGTCGCGCCCGCACCGATATCTGCCAGATGAGTTCCGAGATTCCTCCCCTGACGCCCCCCACGTTCGCGATCTGCCGCGATGGCGAGCCCGTGCCCAAGCGCCTCAAGGGAGCCATGGCGGCCATCGGCAATTTCGATGGTGTGCATCGCGGACACCAGCACCTTCTGAACATGGTTCGGACTTCCGGGAAACCGGCAGCAGTCGTCACTTTCGAGCCGCATCCGCGCACCTTCTTCCAGCCTGATCGTCCGCTGTTTCGCCTGACGCCCGAACCCGTGAAGCTCAAGATCTTCGCGCACCTCGGTCTCGATGGCGTCTTCCAACGGCGCTTCAACGGGAGTCTTGCGGCCCTGACGGCAGCGGATTTCGTCAATCTGCTGGCGCAGGAGCTGCAGCTCTCAGGCGTGGTGATCGGTCACGATTTCCATTTCGGCCGTGCCCGTGAGGGTAATCCCGCGCGCATGGCGGAACTCTGCCGGACGAGGGGACTCGAATGCGTCATTGCACCGGCCATCGTCGAGGGAACGGAGCCCGTTTCCTCCAGCGCCATTCGCGCCGCTCTGGAGGCAGGCGATATCGCCACGGCCAACCGGCTCCTCGGCTATCGCTGGTTCGTCCAGGCGGAGGTGCGTCACGGCGACAAGCGCGGCCGGGTGCTCGGCTATCCTACAGCCAATATGCGCCTGCCGGACGATTGCCGTCTTCAGCATGGCATTTACGCGGTCAGGGCTTCGATGGCCGGCAATCCGGTTGACGGCGTCGCGAGCTTCGGCCGCAGACCGACCTTCGACAATGGCGCTCCGCTGCTCGAGGTGCATCTTTTCGACTTTGCCGGGGATCTTTATGGGCAGACGCTTGACGTAGAATTCGTCGGCTGGATCCGGGGCGAGGAACGCTTCGACGGCATCGAGGCGCTGATCGCTCAGATGGACCGGGACTCGGTCGAGGCGAAGCGGATGCTCTCCGAGGACAAGACGATTTCGATGATCGATTGATCTTGTGTGGTGTCATCCCAGACGGCGAAGCCGATCCGGGATCGCTTAAACCAGCCTGCACTGTCATCCCGGGGCCGCGTAGCGGAGCCCGGGATCCATAGCCACGACATTGCAGCGAAAGGAGAGCGGCCGCCGCTACGCGCTACTCTGCACCGTCAGCGGTTATGGATCCCCGCCTCCGCGGGGATGACAATGTTGAGGTTCTCGTGCGTTGTTCTGAAAGTGATCCCGGATTTCACCTTGCTCGTCCGGGATGGCACCCTTCTCACACCGCCGCCTTCAGCGCCTGTGCCGCCACGGCGTAGCCACCCATGGCGCCGTCGACGAAATGGATATGGTCGGGTCGGGTAGCAGAGGGCACGAAGCAGGTCATAAGGGCGGCGTCTTGCCGGTGCAGCCCGGAACGGGCGATCCCTTTCTTCTCTGCGTCCTGTAGCAACGCCTCAAGGTGATCGGCGAGGGTGGGCGTACAATCCAGCGTCATGCGCAGGCCGTCGTCGAATTTGCGGAAATCCGTGTTCTCGACGAGCTGGTGCCGGTAGCGAGCCGGATCGAACCGGCCGACCGTCAGGCCGAACCGGAAGATCAGGAAGGCGACCAGACGCATGAACACCATCTCCGCGAGCTTCCTGAAACCCGGCCCGTCTTTTCCGTAGGTTTTGGCCTCGATGGCGAAGCCCTTGAACGGTGTGGGTACGGGCGGCCCGTCATCAGGGAAGGGGCGCCCGGCTTCCGGACCTTCAGCCAAGTCCAGCACCTGCCCGACGAGGGCATTGAAAGTTTCTGCGCTCGCTCTCGGATCCGGCAGGATGATCAGGGACAGGACGACTCCCCGCTGCGGTATGATCTCATCGAAGCGGCAGGTGAGGCCTGTCAGGTCGGGCAGGGTCCCCGGCGCGGCCGGCGGGATGGCGAAGGCTCCCTCCTTCATCCGCCTCTCGGCATAGGCAAGGCCGCCGCCGGAGAACATGGCGTAGGATACGTCCGGCGAGGCCGCGAAGCGGGCGATGCGCACGTCATGGCCCTTGGCGCGGATTTCTGAAACCGGGACGATGGCGATGCGCAGCTCGAAATCGAATGAATCCCTGACCCAGGCCGCCACAGCAGCAAGGACCTCCTGGGCGAGACCGGATTGCGAGGCGGGCAGGGCGAAGCTCGCCCCGTCCCCACCGAACACGAAGGGAAACTCGCTCGTGCCGAGCTTGTTGGAGACCGCCGCGATGACGGAGGCGGCGGCCGTGTTGACCTCCTTGTAGCGTCCGGCTGCGATGGCTGCGGTCGAGCGCACGATGTCGCTGAGGCCCAGCACCCAATCGTCCGGAACAGGCATGTAGAGCCCGGGATCGGTCAGCTGGGAGAAATGGTCGAAGACGGGCAGGCGCGCATAGAAATCCGCACCTTCCCTGTTGCTTATCCCCTGTAGGCCGGCTTCCATGGTCCGGCTCAGCCTGCGACTTCGCCTTCCGGTGCTCCTCGGCCCAGTTCGTCCGGCAGCGGATCGCCCTCGGCGACGAAACGCATGGAGACGGAGTTCATGCAGTACCGCTCACCCGTGGGAGGTGGGCCGTCGTTGAACACATGGCCGAGATGGCCCTTGCAGCGGGCGCAGCGGATCTCGGTGCGGATCATGCCGTAGCTGGTGTCGCGCACGAAGGCGATATGATCGCGATCGATCGGATCGAAGAAGCTCGGCCAGCCGGTGCCGGATTCGAACTTCGTCCCCGCGTTGAACAGGGGCAGCCCGCAGAGGCGGCAGCAATAGGTGCCCTTCTCCTTGGCTTCGTTGAAGATGCCGCAGAAGGGCCGCTCCGTGCCGTGCTCCAGAAGAACCCGGCGCTCCTCGTCGTCGAGATTGGCCACGAGGGCGTGCAATTGCTCGGAGGTGGGCGGGGCGAGGTCGAAACCGGCTTTCGAGCGCCGCTCGGCTGTGGTGGTCGAGTCTGCCATGGGTCAATCCTTCCTGCCCGTCGCATTGCTTGGGAGACTATAAGGCTGCTTTCTGCCCTTAAATAGGGAGCCGCCCCGGCAATCACCACGCTTTATTATCCGGCCCGGCGCTGCTAAAAGGCTCACCATGCCCATGGTTTCTCAGGATCTGCTGGCGGCCCGCATAGGCGCTGCGCGAATTATCGGCCCGGCTTTCGCATGATCTGCGAAGGTCCGGGATCTTTGCCGTTCGCCCTGAGAGCAGCCTGATGCGCCCGCTGGATCGCGGGCCACACAAGACCGATTGACCGTTATGACCGATAAGCCTGAAAGCGCCGCCCGCGACTATTCCGAAACCCTGTTCCTGCCCCAGACCGAGTTCCCCATGCGGGCCGGCCTGCCGCAACGGGAGCCGCTTCTCCTGCAGCGCTGGAACGAGCACAAGCTCTACGAGCGCCTGCGCGAGGTCCAGAAGGGCCGTCCGCGCTTCGTGCTGCACGATGGTCCTCCCTACGCCAACGGCAACATCCATATCGGGCACGCCCTCAACAAGATCCTGAAGGACATGGTGGTCCGCTCGCAGGGCATGCTCGGCTTCGATTCCAACTACGTGCCGGGCTGGGACTGCCACGGCCTGCCGATCGAGTGGAAGATCGAGGAAGAGTATCGCGCCAAGGGCAAGAACAAGGACGATGTGAACATCGTCGAGTTCCGCCGCGAATGCCGCGCCTTCGCCGAGAAATGGATCGACGTGCAACGCGAGGAGTTCAAGCGCCTCGGCGTCGAGGGCGACTGGACGAACCCGTACCAGACCATGTCCTACGACGCGGAAGCGCAGATCGCCCGCGAGATCATGAAGTTCGCGGTGAGCGACCAGCTCTATCGCGGCTCGAAGCCGGTGATGTGGTCTTCCGTCGAAAAGACCGCGCTCGCCGAGGCCGAGGTCGAGTATCACGAGAAGACCTCCACCACGATCTGGGTGAAGTTCAAGATCACCAACACGCTGGACGGCGATCTCGATGGCGCGTCCGTGGTCATCTGGACGACGACTCCCTGGACGATCCCGGCCAACCGCGCCATCGCCTATGGCGAGCATGTAGCCTATGGCCTTTACAAGGTCACGGAAGCCGCTGAGGACAATTGGGCCAAGGTCGGCGACCGCTTCGTCCTTGCCGACAAGCTGGCAGCCGACGTGTTCGCGGCGGCGCGCGTCGCCGAATACGAGCGCGTGAAGGACGTGCTGCCGGTGATGCTCGAGCGCTGCGCGCATCCATTCCGCGGACTCGAAGGTGCGAACGGATACTGGGATTTCGGCGTGCCGGTGCTACCGGCCGATTACGTGACCGACGATGCGGGCACGGGCTTTGTGCACACGGCTCCCGGCCATGGCGCGGACGACTACAACACGTATGTGAAGCATCGCGATGTGTTCGCCGCCTGCGGCACGAAGGAAGTGCCGCACACGGTCTCGCCGGATTCGTCCTACTTCCCGGACGTGCCGTTCTTCGCGGGCGAGCGCATCTACGACGACAAGGGCAAGGATGCGGGCGCCAACGAGGCGGTGATCAAGAAGCTCGTCGAGGTCGGTGCGCTCATCGCGCGCGGGCGTCTCAAGCACCAGTATCCGCATTCCTGGCGCTCGAAAGGTCCGCTGATCTTCCGCAACACGCCGCAATGGTTCATCTCGATGGACAAGCCGCTCGATGACAAGGGCGACACCCTGCGTCAGCGCGCGCTTCATGGCATCAAGACCGTCGAGTGGGTGCCGGAGACGGGCGAGAACCGCATCACCGGCATGATCGAGAACCGGCCCGACTGGGTGGTCTCGCGCCAGCGCGCCTGGGGCGTGCCGATCGCCGTCTTCGTGAAGAAGGGCAGCAACGAGATCCTCAAGGACGAACGCGTCAACGACACCATCGCGGAGGCCTTCGAGAAGGAGGGCGCCGATGCGTGGTATGCGGATGATGGATCGCGCTTCCTCAAAGCGGGTGGCTACGACCTCGCTGATTTCGACAAGGTCAACGATATCCTCGATGTGTGGTTCGATTCCGGCTGCACGCACGCCTTCGCGCTCGAAAAGCGCGAGGACCTGAAGGTCACGCGCAAGGTGGATGGCGGGCCTGATCAGGTCATGTATCTCGAAGGCTCGGACCAGCATCGCGGCTGGTTTCACTCGTCGCTGCTCGAAAGCTGCGGCACGCGCGGCCGCGCCCCTTATGACATCGTTCTGACCCACGGCTTCGTCCTCGACGAAAAGGGGCAGAAGATGTCGAAGTCGCTCGGCAACGTGGTCGCGCCGCAGAAGGTGATCCAGGATTCCGGCGCCGACATCCTCCGCCTCTGGGTGGCGGCCTCCGATTACTCGGACGATCTGCGCATTGGCCCGGAGATCCTCAAAACCTTCGTCGAAACCTATCGCAAGCTGCGCAACACGATCCGCTGGATGCTGGGTTCGCTGGCGCATTTCCGCGATGCCGACAAGGTCGCCGTGAGCGAGATGCCGGAGCTGGAGCGCTTCGTGCTCCATCGCCTCGCCGAGCTCGATGGCGAGATGCGCGAAGCCTACAGCACCTTCGACTACAAGCGGGTAATCGCGCTTCTCAACTCGTTCATGACGACGGATCTGTCGGCCTTCTATTTCGACATCCGCAAGGACTCGCTCTATTGCGATCCGATCTCGGGCAAGGTGCGCAAGAGCGCGCTCACCGTGATCGACGAGACCTTCCGCTGCGTGGCGACCTGGATCGCGCCGATCCTCGCCTTCACGGCGGAAGAGGCATGGCTCGCACGCTATCCGGAAGCCGAGTCCGTGCATCTCGAAACCTTCCCGCAGGTGCCGGCTGAATGGCGCGATGATGCGCTTGCCGAACGGTGGGCGAAGATCCGCCGCGTGCGCCGTGTCGTTACCGGCGCGCTGGAGATCGAGCGCGCGCAGAAGCGCATCGGTGCCAGCCTCGAGGCAGCACCTGTGGTGCACATCGCCGATGAGAGCCTGTTCAAGGCCGTGCAGGGTCTCGACCTCGCCGAGATCTGCATCACGTCCGGCATCCAGGTCCTGCAGGGCGAAGGCCCGGCCGAGGCCTTCCGTCTCGAAGATGTGAAGGGCGTCGCCGTCGTGCCGGCTCTGGCTCAAGGCCGCAAATGCGCCCGCTCTTGGAGGGTCACGCCCGAGGTTGGCACCGATTCCGACTATCCGGACGTGACGCCGCGCGATGCGGCGGCCCTGCGTGAATGGGACCAGCTGAGGGCGGCGGCGGAATGAGCAAGTCCGAGGATACCGGCGCTCCGCTTGCCGATGCAGGCTTGACGTCTCAACCCGGCTCGCCGCGTCCGCGCGCAGCGAGCCGACAGCGAGCCTCGAAAGGTTCGGGCAGGGCGCGCGCGGCCCAAAAGGGCCTGTCCGTCGCTGCGATCCTGGGCTTCTCGACTGCCCTGGTTACCTTGATCCTCGATCAGGTCACGAAGATCTACACCCTGTTCGTCTTCGACCTGCCGGTGAAGGAGCCTGTGGAGTTCGCCCCGTTCGTCAATCTGATCGTGGTCTGGAACCGGGGCATTTCGTACGGCCTGTTCCAGCAGAATTCGGAGATCGGCCGCTGGGGGCTGATCATTATCTCGATCCTGGCCGCCATCGGCCTGTCCGTCTGGATCCGTCGCACCACGGCCAAGCTTCTCGCCGTCTCCCTCGGCCTCATCGTGGGCGGGGCAATCGGCAATGTTATCGACCGGCTGGCCTATGGGGCCGTGTTCGATTTCATTCAGATCCACTTCGGGTCGTGGTCCTGGTACGTCTTCAACGTGGCGGACGCAGCCATCGTTGCGGGGGTGGTCGGTTTGCTTTATGACTCCTTCGTCCTTGAAGGGCGGCGGGCAAAATAACGATATTTTATGGCGCCTGCTGCCATATGTTCGCCAGAATGAGCGATCAGGCCTTCCGGCCACAACGAGAAACAATGGTGGGTTGCCATGAAGGGATTGCAGATCATAGCCCGTGCGGGGGCCCTGGCGCTTCTGATCGCCGCCACTGGAGCTTCGGCCCAAGAAGGTGAGGCCGTGAAGAGCATCCTCGGCGCCATCGGCATCATTCCCAAGGAAAAGGCGCCCATCACCTACAACGAGCGCGCTCCGCTCGTGCTTCCGCCCAAGATGGATCTGCCGGCTCCAGCTCCGGGTGGCGGCGCCGAGGCGCGCAACGGCAACTGGCCCAAGGATCCGGACGTGGCCGCCCGCCGCAAGGATGCAGCTGAGGCTCGCACGCCCTATACCAGCTCCGAGTATTACAAGAACACGGAAGGCAAGCGCCTCTCCATCGAGGAGATGCGTGCCGGACGTAATCCCAACGCTTCAACCGGTCCGAACTACCCCGTCGGCCGGCAGGCCGATATCAGCCGCATGACGCCTGACGAACTGCGCGCCTTTGCCAAGGACGACAAGCCGGAACTGCAGGGTAACGGCATCGATCGCCGTTATCTCAGCGATCCTCCGGGCGATCTGCTCAAGGCCCAGGGTGGCGGCAAGCTCAAGGCCTCGGCCGATCCGATCCCGCAAGGCGATCCCGACAGCCCATCGGCCTATCTCCGCCAGCAGCAGAGCAGGCAGTAAGCTTTGTCTCTCCATTCTTTCTTCAGGCGAACGGGTTCCCCCGCTTCGCCTGAAAACGTTATGGGGGTATCGAAATGCCAAGCCTGTTTCCATCTACTTCGCAAGGGAACGCCGCACAGAAAAGATCCGCGGCCTCGCTTGCATAGCCTCCTAATTTGACTATCCCGTAGGAAACATCCTGCGAAACGATTTGATGTCGGCAAGGTTGAAACATCATGGACACCGCCTCAAAGCCTCTTCTTCGTGCCGATGCCGCCTCCTTCGGGCGGACGGAAGGCAGTGGTCCGAACCTGTCTTCGTTCACGCTCGATAACGGCCTCGATGTCGTCGTTATTCCGGATCGCCGCGTTCCCGTTGTCACGCATATGATCTGGTATCGCAACGGGTCGGCGGATGATCCGCTCGGGCAGTCAGGCATCGCGCATTTCCTCGAGCATCTGATGTTCAAGGGCACGGAGAAGCATCCGGCGGGCGAATTCTCAAAGGTCGTCTCCGGGCTCGGCGGCCAGGAGAATGCCTTCACCTCCTTCGACTACACGGCCTATTTCCAGCGTGTCGCCCGCGAACACCTCAAGACCATGATGGAGTTCGAGGCGGATCGCATGACGAACCTCCTCCTGGAAGAATCCGTCATCGGCCCAGAGCGCGACGTGGTGCTGGAAGAGCGTCGCATGCGCGTCGAAACCGATCCGTCGGCACAGCTCTCGGAAGCGATGGCGGCCTCGCTTTTCGTGCATCACCCTTACGGCATTCCGATCATCGGCTGGATGCACGAGATCGAGACACTTAATCGCGACAACGCACTCGACTACTATCGTCGCTTCTATACGCCCGAGAACGGTATCCTGGTTGTCGCCGGCGATGTCGGCGAGGATGAGGTACGCCGTCTCGCCGATGCCACCTATGGCCGCATCGCGCCGCAGGGCAAGCGTCCGCTGCGAGTACGTCCGCGCGAGCCCGAGCCTGTCGCGGCACGCCACATCACCGTGGCCGATCCGAAGGTCGAGCAGCCGACCATGCAGCGGCTCTATCTCGTGCCGTCCTGCCGCACGGCCTCGCAGCGCGACTGCTATTCGCTCGAGCTTCTCGCCGAAGTGATCGGCGGCGGTCCGACTTCCTACCTCTATCGCAAGCTCGTGATGGAGCGCGGCATCGCCGTGAATGCGGGCGCCTGGTATATGTCCTCCGCCATGGAGGACACCCGCTTCTGCGTCTATGCGGTGCCGGCCGAGGGCGTTTCGCTGCAGGCGCTCGAAGAGGCCGTCGATCAGGTGCTCAAGACGATTCCCGCCGAGGCGCTGGACGCGGATTCCATCGAGCGCGCCAAGACGCGCCTCGTCGCCGAGACGATCTATTCCACCGACAGCCAGTCCTCGCTCGCCCGCATCTACGGCTCGGCGCTCGCCATCGGCGAGACCATCGAGGAGGTCGGTCGCTGGCCGGTCGAGATCGAGGCCGTCATGAAGGACGATCTCGCCTCTGCCGCCGAGCGCTATCTCATCCCCCGCCGTTCCGTGACGGGCTATCTGCAGAAATCCGCTTCTTAAGCGCCTGCATAAGAACCGAGGTAACAATGACAGCTTCTGTCGAAACCATGTCCTCGTCTCCGACCACGGTGAAGGCGCTAACCTCAGCCAGTGGCGTCGAGGCCTGGCATGTCGAATCCGATGTGGTGCCGCTGATCGCCGTCTCCTTCATTTTCGAAGGCGGTTCGGCCCACGATCCGGTGCATAAGCCTGGCGTGGCGCAGATGCTGGCACGCCTGCTCGACGAAGGTGCGGGCGGGTACGATTCCGATGCGTTCCAGGAGCGTCTGGCGGCGCGCGCCATCGAGCTCTCCTTCAATGCGGGCAACGATGCCCTCGGCGGTTCGCTCAAGACGCTGGTCAAGCATGCGGACGAAGCCTTCGAGCTCTTGCGCCTCGCACTGGCCGAGCCGCGTTTCGATCAGGATTCCATCGAGCGCGTGCGCGCCCAGACCATCGCGGGCCTGAAGTACCAGCAGAACGATCCCGGCGTGATGGCGACGCGCCGCTTCTTCGAGGAAGGCTTTGCCGGCCACCCCTATGGCCGCCCGACCTCCGGTACCCCTGAGAGCGTCGCGGCGATCACGCGGGACGATCTCGTCGCCATGCATAAAGCGATCATTTCTCGCGGCCGCGTGAAGATCGCCGTCGTCGGCGCGATCAGCAGCGACAATCTTTCAGCTCTGCTCGACAAGGTGTTCGGCTCTCTGCCGGAAGCCAAGCCGCTCAGCATCATCGAGCCCGCGACGCTGCAAAAGCTTGGTTCACGCATCGTGGTCGATCTCGATGTGCCGCAATCCGTGATCCGCTTCGGCATGAACGGCATCGCGTGGCGCGATCCGGGCTTCATTCCGGCTTACGTGCTCAATCACATCCTCGGCGGAGGCGCCTTCACTTCGCGCCTGTTCCAGGAAGTGCGCGAGAAGCGCGGCCTTGCCTACAGCGTCGGCACTTCGCTGGTAAGCTATCGCTCGGCGAGCATGACCTGGGGCTACACCGCTACCAAGAACGAGCGTGTGGTCGAGGCCCTCGATGTCATCGCCGACGAGATGGCGAAGCTGACGAGCGAAGGCCCATCCGACGACGAGTTGCAGAAGGCGAAGGACTACCTCATCGGCTCTTATGCGCTCGGCTTTGATACCTCGACCAAGATCGCCCACACGTTGGCGCAGATCGCCTTCGAGGGGCTGGGCATCGACTACATCGCCCGTCGCAATGCCTTGGTCTCTGCCGTGACGCAGGCTGACATCCGCAATGCCGCCGAGCGTATCTTCGGTGACGGCAAGATGCTGACCGTGATTGCGGGACGTCCGACGGGACTTTGATCCGGCTTTCACTCCGGATGGCCAACATATCCTGAGGGCAGAGATTCAGGTTCGAAGCCGCGACCCTAGCCGCGCGTCCCTCTCTGCCCTAATCTTCCGCTCCCACTTTGAACGAGTCGGAGTAAGCTTATGGCCCTGCAGCAATCGATCGATCTTGCCCTTGAAGCCAATATCGGGGGAGGCGGTCTGCCGCAGGCGGCGCTCGACGAGGCGCTGAAGTCTGTCGGCGATGCCATGAAGCGCTTGGCTGAGGACGATGCCTCGGGCCGGCTCCCGCTGCTTCACATGCCTCGCACCACCGACGACCTTGCGATCATCCACAAGGCGGCGGCCTTTCTGCGCGATGATGCGACGGATGTGGTTATTCTTGGCGTCGGTGGATCGAGCCTCGGCGGGCAGACTCTGGCGCAGCTGAAGGATTATGCGGTGCCGGGCACTGGTCGTTTCACCGAGAGCCCGCGCATCCACTTCCTCGACAATCTCGACCCGATCACCTTCGACCGCGTCCTGCACAAGCTGCCGCTCTCCTCGACCAAGTTCGTGGCAATCTCGAAATCCGGCGGCACGGGCGAGACCCTGATGCAGACCATTGCCGTTCTCACAGCCCTGGAGAAGGCGGGCTTGCGCTCCCATCCCAACGATCTGTTCCTCGGTCTGTCCGAGCCGCGCAAGGACGGCAGCAAGAATGCCCTGCGCGATCTCCTGGAGCCCGAAGGCGTGCGCTTCCTGGAGCATCACACCGGCATCGGCGGGCGCTATTCGGTGCTGACCAATGTGGGTCTTTTGCCGGCCGCCGTGCTCGGTCTCGACATCGAGGCCATCCGGCAAGGTGCGGCGGACGCCTACGAGCCCTTCCGCAAGGGCGCTGCAGCCAAGGACGCACCGGCCGCCCTGGGTGCTGCGCTCAACGTCGCGGCGGCAAAGGCCGGCAAGGGCATCGCAGTCGCCATGGCCTATGCGGATCGGTTGGAGCGCTTCACCCGCTGGTGGGTGCAGCTCTGGGCCGAGAGCGTGGGCAAGGACGGTAAGGGCACGCAGCCCGTCGCCGCCATCGGCCCCGTAGACCAGCACAGCCAGCAGCAGCTTTATCTCGCGGGCCCCAACGACAAGCTCTTCACCGTGCTGACCACCGGCGTTGCCGGAAAGGGCCCTGTCATGAATGAGGCGCTGGCCAAGCGCGCCGGCCAGCCGGGCTTTGCGGGCAAGACCATCGGTGACCTCGTGGCCGCTCAGGGCCGGGCCATGGCTGATACCTTCGCCAAGAACAGCCGCCCGACCCGTCAGATCCATATCGAGACCCTGAACGAGCGGGCTCTGGGCGAGCTTCTCATGCATTTCATGCTGGAGACGATCCTGGCCGGCTACGCCACGGGCGTCGACCCGTTCGATCAGCCCGCCGTGGAAGAAGCCAAGATCCTGGCGAAGGAATATCTGGCGCAGGGGTGAAGTCTCTGGACGTCATCTCGGAAACCGCAAGACGATCCGGGATCGCGAAATCCGGTCCGTCACTGTCATCCCGGGGCCGCGCAGCGGAGCCCGGGATCCATAAACGCTGACGCTCCGGAGCAAGCGAAGGGGAGGCCGCTGCACCTTTCTCCCACCGTCGTGGTTATGGATTCCCGCCTGCGCGGGGATGATGGTGTCGAGGTTCCAGTGCTTTATTCTGCCGACGATCCCGGATCGCCCGAGGCGTCCGGGACGGCATCCCAACTGAGCAGGGGAATAACGTCGCGCGTTCTGGTTTCCGCCGCCTTCAGCCCCTATCTTCTTCTCTCCGAATCTGAAGGTCCGACACCCTCATGCATGTTCGCCGCCTCGATCCTATCCTCGTCGACCGCATCGCTGCGGGCGAGGTCGTCGAGCGCCCGGCGGCGGCGGTGAAGGAACTGGTCGAGAATGCTGTCGATGCGGGTGCCTCCTCCATCGAGATCGCGGTCGAGGCCGGTGGGCGGCGCCTGATCCGCATCGTCGATGACGGAAGGGGCATGACGCCGGAGGATCTGGAACTGGCGGTCGAGCGCCACGCCACCTCGAAGCTTCCCGACGGCGACCTGTTCTCGATCAACACGCTGGGTTTCCGTGGCGAAGCGCTGCCGTCCATCGGCGCGGTCGCGCGCCTGTCCATCGTCACCCGCACGGCAGAGGCCGAGACCGGCTCGTCCATCGTCGTCGAAGCCGGCGTGAAAGGTCCCGTGCGTCCGGCGCCTGCGCCGAAGGGCACCCGCGTCGAGGTAACGGATCTCTTTGCCGCCACACCCGCGCGTCTGAAATTTTTGAAGAGCGACCGCTCGGAAGCACAGGCCGTGACCGAGATCGTCAAGCGGCTGGCCATTGCACATCCGACCATTCGTTTCACTTTGTCGGGAGAGCACATCACCGCCTTCACCTATCCGCCGGAGGAGCCTGGAGAGCATGGCTTCCTGCGCCGTCTCTCGCGGGTGCTGGGGGCGGAATTCCATGAGAACGCCATGTCCATCGGCGTCGAGCGCGAGGGCGTGCGGCTGACCGGCTTTGCCAGCCTGCCGACCTATCATCGCGGCACCGGAACTGCGATCCACTTCGTCGTCAACGGACGGCCCGTGCGCGACAAGCTGCTGCTCGGCGCCGTGCGCGGCGCCTATGCCGATGTGATGGCGTCCGACCGGCATCCGGTGCTTGCCATCATGATCGATCTCGATCCGCGCAGCGTCGACGTGAATGTGCATCCGGCGAAGACCGAAGTGCGCTTCCGTGATCCCGCTTTCGTGCGCGGATTCGTGGTGGGAGCGCTGAAGGAGGCGATCACCCGCTATGCCTTCCGCGCCTCGTCGACCGGCGGTACGCGCACGCTGGAAAGCCTGCGTCCGCAAGGAGCGTTGCTGTCGCGCCCGGCCTATCCGCACCGCACGCATGCGATCCGCCCGACCAGCGCCTTCGCCAATTGGCAGGCACCGCTCGATGCGCCGGAGCGATCCTATGCGCCGGCATCCGGTCTCGCCGAGCGACAGGCGCATCTTCCCGATCTCGCGGCGCCCTCCGCCGACAGCCGCGCGACGCTGCACGAGATCGAACCGGAAACGGAAGAGGCGCCTCTCGGTGCCGCCCGCGCGCAGCTGCATGGCACCTATATCGTCGCACAGACGCAGGACGGCATCGTTATCGTCGATCAGCATGCGGCCCATGAGCGGCTCGTCTATGAGCGCCTGAAGCGCGAGCGGGCATCATCCGGCATTGCGCGGCAATTGCTGCTGATCCCCGAGGTGGTCGATCTCGATCCCGTCGATGCGGATCGCGTGCTGGCGGAAGCTTCTTCGCTGGAAAGCCTTGGCCTCGTGGTTGAGCCTTTCGGCCATGGCGCATTGCTTGTGCGCGAGGTGCCGTCCGCGCTTGCAGGCGGGCGCATCAAGGCGCTGGTGCAGGATGTGGCCGATGCCCTGGCCGAATGGGGGCAGGGGGCGTCAAATCCGCTGGAAGAGCGGCTCGATGCCGTGCTCTCGCGCATGTCCTGCCACGGCTCCATCCGCGCCGGACGGCGCATGCGGCCCGAAGAGATGAACGCTCTGTTGCGCGAGATGGAAGCGACACCGCTTTCCGGCCAGTGCAATCATGGTCGGCCCACTTATGTCGAGCTCAAGCTGACGGATATCGAGCGCCTGTTCGGGCGGCGGTGAAAGGCGAACTGGATCCATGCTCATGCGGATCTCTGGTTCCGTACGATGCTCTAGCAAACTAGACCCAGGTCGATGTCACCAACAGAAGGCGTCTTCATCCATATCGCAGGCAGTGCACTTCTTCTCCGCGATATCGTAGTAGGCCAGTGGGTCTTTCAGCTGCTGTTGGCACCTTCGGTCATATGTATCGGAATAGGTGCAGACAAAGGGAAGATTGTCGCTGGGTTTGAAGCCGCTGGGCCTTAGCTTCCCACCAACCCGCGTGCAATCGGATTGCTTCCTGATCGCCTTCTCGGCTCCGGATGACGCGGTTACGGGGGCAAGCTGCAAGACTCCAAGGGCGGCGAAGAGAAGCAAAATCTTTCGAAGATAAGACATTTTATTTTCCCCCTTGGCCTTAAGCAAAAAGCAATCATGGTAATGTAATTTCGTCAACTACCTTTGCTTTTCAGGTCCATTGGGCCGCCACTGCGTGAGGTCGCAGCGCGTCGTTCGGAACAGGAAGAACGGGTCCACTTCTCAGTACGGTGCGCTAATTGACTTTCACTGGGCGTTGCTCCCGGGCCGTGCTGTCTGTCTTCCTCTCGGGGCCTGTGCCGATGCGCTTCGGCTATTGCAGACAGCGGGACCGGAACTCAGACCAACCCCTGAAAGCAGGAGAATGGCGATGAAGATCTCGACGATGGTTGGTATATCTCTCCTCGGCGCCGCGCTGGCGGTTGGCGGCGCAGCAGCCCAAGGCAAGAAGTGGGAAACCGTCAAGATTGCCACGGAAGGTGCGTATGAGCCGTGGAACTTCACGGGTGCGGGCGGCAAGCTCGAGGGCTTCGAAATCGACCTCGCCAACGATCTGTGCAAGCGCATGAACGTCACCTGCGAGATCGTGGCTCAGGACTGGGATGGCATCATCCCGGCGCTCACTGCCAAGAAATATGATGCCATCATGGCCGGCATGAGCATCACCGACGAGCGCAAGAAGACCATCGACTTCGCCGGTCCTTACGCCGCCGGTCCCAACGGCTTCCTCGTTCCCAAGGATTCGCCCCTCGCCAAGATGCCGGGCACGGGCCAGGCCTTCAATCTGTCGACCCAGCAGGCCGCAGCCGAGAAGGCCATCGCCGACCTGAAGCCACTCCTGAAGGGCAAGACCATCGGCGTGCAGACCTCGACGATCCATTCGAACTTCGCCGACAAGTACCTCAAGGACGTCGCCGAAATCCGCGAGTACAAGACGACGGAGCAGCATGATCTCGATCTCGCCGCCGGACGCATCGATGCAGTTCTGGCGGATGCGACGGCGTTGAGCGGAACCCTGCGCAAGCCCGAGTTCAAGGACTTCGTGCTTGTCGGTCCTTCGATTACCGGCGGCCTGCTCGGCCCCGGCGTCGGTACCGGTCTTCGCAAGGAAGACACCGACCTGAAGGCCATGTTCAACGACGCGATTGCGGCTGCCATCGCGGATGGGACCGTCAAGAAGCTGTCCGAGAAGTGGTTCAAGATCGACATCACGCCGGTCACTTGAACGGCATCGCAAGCAACTGATCGTCAGCGGACGGTCAGTTGTTGCCGTGAAGCGCCGACTCGATACGAGAGCGCAGCAAACTCACCCGCCGGGACGATGCGAACGGCGATCGATCAGACGGTGGTGCGATAGAGCTTGAGGTTCTTGCGCGCCGGAGTTGCCGCAAGATGGGCCGGCATGGCGGCCTGGGCGAGGCAATCCTCGAACTGCAGTAATTCGGGCACAGGCATGGCCGGGGTCGAGTCTGTCTCCTCGGCGCTGAACGCCACGCCTGCGAAGTCGCCATGGCGCCAGCATACCCGTGCGCGGCGAACCTGCAGGTCGTGGGCTGCAATATACAGCTCGAAGCTTTCCGGCAGGTCCATGTGCCGCTTGACCGCGATCTTGGCCCCGCCGGTTGAGATATCCTTTACCGTGCAAGAGATCATCGCCTCCGGACCCAGCATGATCTGTGCCGGGTGATGCGTGGGAAAACGCCTGGCTTGCCGACGATTGTCGCTGGTGGTGACGGAAACCATGGAGATGACCTTGGGTCAGATAGCACTCAAGCTTGGCATTAACCACTTGTTAACCGACTTCTCAAGTCCCTCCGAAGGAGTATTCGCCTAAAAGCTAAGGCTTTTCCCGTGATTTACCGGGAAGGGCCCTTCCGCTCCGCCGAGGCTGCCCAGATGTTCAGGTTGCCTTCGCCGGCGAAGTGGTCGATCTCGGCAAGTTCCTCGGCCGTGAAAGACAGGTTCTTGAGCGCGCCGACGCAGTCGACGACCTGCTCCGGGCGGCTCGCGCCGATGAGCGCCGAGGTAACGCGTCCGCCGCGCAGAACCCATGCCAAGGCCATCTGGGCCAGGGTCTGGCCGCGCCGCTCTGCGAGGCCGTTGAGGCTGCGGATGCGGGTGATATTCTCCTCGCTGAGGAAGCTCGTGCGCAGGGACTTGCCCTGGGCCGCGCGGCTCTCGCCGGGAATGCCGTCGAGATACTTCGTCGTCAGCATGCCCTGCGCCAAGGGTGAGAACACGATGGAGCCGAGGCCCAGATCCTCAAGGGCATCGAGCAGCCCGTCCTCCTCGACCCAGCGATTGAGCATGGAATAGCTCGGCTGGTGGATGATGCAGGGCGTCTTCAGTTCGCGCAGGATGGCCAGCGCCTCGCGGGTTCGCTGGCTGTTATAGGAGGAGAGGCCGACATAGAGCGCCTTGCCCTGCCGCACGGCGGAGTCCAGCGCCGTCATGGTCTCTTCCAGCGGCGTGTTCGGATCGAAGCGGTGGGAATAGAAGATGTCGACATAATCGAGCCCCATCCGCTTGAGGCTCTGGTCGAGGCTGGAGAGGAGATATTTGCGGCTGCCCCATTCGCCATATGGGCCCGGCCACATGCGGTAGCCGGCCTTGGTGGAGATCACCAGCTCGTCGCGCAGGCCGTGGAAATCGTTACGCAGGATCTCGCCGAATAATGTTTCCGCCGAGCCGGGAGGTGGGCCGTAATTGTTGGCGAGATCGAAATGGGTGATGCCAAGATCGAAGGCGGTGCGGCAGATCTCCCGCGCGGTCGCCGCCGACTTGTCCTCGCCGAAATTGTGCCAGAGCCCGAGCGAGATCGCCGGCAGCAGCAATCCGCTGTGGCCGCATCGGTTGTAGATCATCTCGTCATAGCGGTTCTCAGCGGGCAGGTAGGCCATCTTTTCCTCCGGAGATTATTGTCGGCGCTGGATGCGCGGCCAAATCCAGTCCATCAAGCAAAGCGCGTAATGACGCTGATGCCAAGACCCTCGAACCGGTCCATGGCCATGAGAGCGACGGGCGCCTCGTCAAGGCTGATATGCTTACCGACGAGCCTTTGCGGCGCAAGCTTTCCGGTGCGGATCATCGCCATCATGTCCTGGTAGCGGAAGGCCTGCATGCCGTGGCTGCCGTAGATTTCCAGCTCATGCGCGATGATCTGTGCCATCGGCACTTGTGCGCGGGCATGCTCGCCCACCATCAGGCCGACCTGCACGTGACGCCCGCGGCGGCGCAAATTTGCGATGGAGTTGAAGCAGGTCGCAGGATGGCCGAGCGCATCGATGGAGACATGCGCGCCGCCCTGGGTGATCTCCTTCACCGCGCCGGCCACATCGGCAGCGTCGCGTGCATTGACCGTCGCCACGGCGCCCATCGCTTTCGCGAATGCGAGCTTCTCATCGGTGAGATCGATGGCGATCACATTCGCGCCCATGGCGCTTGCAATCATGATTGCTGACAATCCCACACCGCCGCATCCATGCACCGCCACCCATTCTCCGGGCTTCACGCGGCCTTGGTCGACGATGGCGCGGAACGAGGTGACAAAGCGGCAGCCGAGGCTCGCGGCGGTGGCGAAGTCGAGTTCGTCGGGAAGCGCAACGAGATTGGTGTCCGCGTAATCGACCGCCACATATTCCGCAAACGATCCCCAGGCTGTGAATCCAGGCTGGAACTGCTGCTCGCAGACCTGATGGTTGCCGGAATGGCATTCATGGCAATGCCCGCAGCCGCCGACGAACGGCACCGTGACGCGATCGCCCTTCTTCCAGCGCGTCACCTGTTTTCCGGTTGCGAGAACCGTGCCCGCGAGCTCATGCCCCGGTACATGCGGCAGGACCACATCGGGGTCATGTCCCATCCAGCCATGCCAATCGCTCCGGCACAGGCCCGTCGCCTCGACCTTGATCACCACGCCTTCCGAGGAAGGTGATGGGTCCGGCACGTTCTGCACGCGCGGCGGCTGACCGAACTGCTCGAAGAGAACCGCTTTCATGGGAGTCTACCTTCAGGACCGACAGGGAAGGGGCGGTATAGCGGGCGGGTGATGGGGGATCAATCGTAGGCGGCACCTGAGGATCGAAGAAGAATTAGGATCGATACCGCCCGAACACCACCTTCGTTTCCCCGTAATCCCGCCGCTCGATCTCCTCGAAGCGTTCCGGCAGCGTGACCTCGACGCCTTGCGCCTCTTCCACGATCACGAGGGCATCGGGCGTGAGCCAACCGCCTTCGGCGCAGGAGCGCAGGGCTTTGGGGGCGAGATCCTTGCCATAGGGAGGATCGCAGAACACGACGGAGAAGGGGGCGTTCGGTGCAGCCTCGCCCATGCGGGTGGCGTCGCGGCGGAAGAGGCGGGTGGCGCCGCCGGCGCCGAGGGCTTCCACGTTCTCGCGGATGATGCCGCGGGATTGCGCGCCGTCGTCGACGAAGAGCGCGAAGGCGGCGCCGCGCGAAAGAGCTTCCAATCCCAAGGCGCCGGTGCCGGCGAAGAGATCGAGCACGCGTGCGCCCTCGATGGGATCGTCATAGCCGTGCTGGAGGATGTTGAAGAGCGTCTCGCGCAGGCGATCCGAGGTCGGACGGATCGCGTCCGAGCTTGGCCCCTTGAGCGAGCGGCCGCGCCAGCGCCCGCCCACGATTCTCATGGATTAGCTCCTATCAACGGCGGCCGCGCGGGCCGCCCTTGGAACCGCCTTTGAAGCCGCCCTTCGAGGCTCCGCCCTTGGAGGCACCCCTGGGACCACCCTTGAAACCGCTGCCCTTCGGGCCACCGCGGGACGGACCATCGCCGCGTGGGGGGCCGCGACGGGGCCGATCATCGTCGCCACGGGCCCGGAAGGGGCGATCCCCTTGTGACTTGCGTGGGCGGTCGTCGCTTCCTTCGCGGGAGCGGAAAGGACGGTCTCCTTGGGGCCTGCGCGGGCGATCCTCGCCTTCTCCGCTACGAGCGCGGAACGGCCTATCACCGGTCGCGCGACGCGGGCGCTCGTCATCACGGCGCGGACGTTCTCCGCCCTCGCGGCCACGGCGGGCCGGAGCCGCATCGCGATCATCGCGACGGCGCGGACGATCCTCGCCACTAGCAGCGCCACGGCGCCCGCGTGGTGCAGGCGCTTCTTCTTCCTGGGGCTGGCGCACAAGGCGCTCCACCACGACCTTGCGACCCTCGCTCGACGAGATCGCGCCGACGCGCTCGCGCTGGCGTTCCCCGCTCGCCACACGCGCTTCCTTCGGATCGGTACCGCGGCGGGGAGACCTGCGGCGCGGCGCATCCTCATCGGTCTCTCCGGCGCGCCACACGCTTGTCTTCACATCGAGGCGCGAGGGGCGCTTCCTGGGTTCCTCCTCTTCGCGCTCGAAGCGCTCGGCGCCACGGCCGCGGAAGGGCTTATCGTCATCGCTACGGCGGTGGCGTGGGCGGTCCCCATCACGGTCGCGGCCGAAGCGCGAGGGGCGCTCTTCGCGCTCGTCGCGATCCTGCTTCTTCGACGAGCCGAAGGGCGCGATGGGCTCGCGCACGGGGCTTTCGAAATCGACGCCGGCTTCAAGCGCGAGCGCTTCGCCGAGCTGATCCTTCAGCACCTTGGTGCGCACTTCTTCCACGAGGCCGACTTCGAGGTCGCCGAGCTGGAACGGGCCGAAGGACATGCGGATCAGGCGGTTCACCTGCAGGCCCATGTGCTCGAGGATGCGCTTGATCTCGCGGTTCTTGCCTTCGCGCAGACCCATGGTGATCCAAGCATTATCGCCCTGCAGCCGGTCGAGGCGCGCCTCGATGGGACCATAATCGATTCCGTCGATGCTGATGCCGTCGCGGAGCTTGTCGAGATCGGCCTGGTTCACCTCGCCATGGGCGCGGACTTTATAGCGGCGCAGCCAGCCGGTATCCGGATGAGCGATGACGCGGGCAAGCCCGCCGTCGTTGGTGAGCAGCAGCAGACCTTCCGTATTAATGTCGAGCCGGCCCACGGCCACCACGCGCGGCAGGTCCTCGGGCAGGCTCTCGAACACGGTGGGGCGTCCCTCCGGGTCCTTGGCGGTGGTCACGAGACCGCGCGGCTTGTGGAAGAGCCACAGGCGCGTGCGTTCCTTGGCGGGCAGAGGCTCGCCGTCCACGGTGATCGTGTCGGCCGCCGTCACGTTGATGGCGGGGCTGTCCAGCACCTTGCCGTTGAGGGTCACGCGGCCTTCCGCGATCAGCACCTCCGCATCGCGGCGGGAGGCAACGCCCGCACGGGCGATCACCTTGGCGATCCGGTCCTCGGCGGGCTCCAGCGGCTCGGCCTGGACCTCAGGGCGCTCCTCGCGGGCGCGGCGCGGACGATCCTCGGCCGAGCGGTCGAAGCGGCGCGGGCGCTCGTCGCCCGAGCGGCCACGGAACGGCTTGTCGCCTGTGCTGCGGGCGCGGAATGGCTTATCGCCACCCTCGCCGCGGGGGCGGAAGGATTTCTTTTCACTACCCTCGAAGCGGCGAGGGCGCTCATCCTTGTCCCGGCTGCGGAAGGGGCGCTCGCCACCTTCTCCGCGCGGGCGGAACGGCTTATCACCATCGCGGCTACGGAAAGGCTGGTCGCCTGCCTCACGCGGCTTGCGCGGGCGGTCGTCGTCGCCTCGGGCGCGGAAGGGGCGCTCGCTGCCCTCGCGGGATTTGCGGAAGGGCCTGTCACCAGAGGTGCGGCCACGGTCGGAGCGTCCGGAGGAACGGCCCCTACGATTATCGTCGTTGCTGTCGGTCATGGGAGCCTGATAGCAGAGGAGTGTCAGAGAAGCGAGGATTAAGGAACGAACCGATTGACGGATAACGCCAATCAAGAGCCGCTTGATCCGGGCCGGCAGGATCCCATGAGCGTGGCCTTCGACGAGGCCCGCGCCGCCGCCGCGCGCGGGGAGGTGCCGGTCGGCGCCGCCATTGTCAAGGACGGGCAAGTCGTCGCCTCTGCGGGCAATTGCCCGCGCGAGCTGCGTGATCCCTCCGCCCATGCCGAGATGCTCGCCATCCGCCTTGCCTGCGAGGCTTTGGACGACGAACGTCTCTCCGGCTGCGATCTCTACGTGACGCTGGAGCCCTGCACCATGTGCGCGGCGGCGATTTCCTTCGCCCGTATCCGACGGGTCTATTACGCGGCCTACGATCCGAAAGGCGGCGCGGTCGACAATGGCGTGCGCTTCTTCGACCAGCCCACCTGCCACCACGCTCCCGAGGTTTATGGCGGCATTCGCGAGAGCGAGGCGGCAGCGCTGCTGAAGGAGTTTTTTGAGGAGAGGCGGTAAGGAATTCCGTCATCCCGGACGGGGCGCAGCCCCGGGATGACGCTTATGATTTCAAGAATGCCTGCAGCGCCTCCAGCGTCGCGCTCGGGTTTTCTTCCGCCACGAAGTGCCCTGATGTGACGCCGATGCCGGTTGCCTTGGGGGCGAAGCTCTGGTGCCAGACCTCGAGCGGCTGCTTGCGGTCGCCGACCGGTCCGCTGACGAGGTAATAATCGCTCCAGATCACATAGGTCGGGCACAGGATCGTCTTGCCGGCAGCAAGATCCGCCTCGTCGGCCTCGATGTCGCGGGTCGCGCCAGCCCGGTAATCCTCACAGAAGGCATGGATGCGGCTGGGTTCGTTGCAACTCTGCCAGTAGGAATGAAGCGCTCGGTAATCGAAGGCGCTGAGGTCGCCGGCCGCCGACCATTGCCGCATCAGGCCCTCGAAATAGGGAATGGGATCGCGGCCGATCTCTTCCTCCGGTTTCGGATAGACTTGCGAAAGATAGCCCCAGTGAACCTCCGGGATCTTTCCCGATTTCATCTGCTCCCACACATGGTAGGTCGGCAGAATGTCGAGAAGAGCCAGTCGCTCCACCCGGCCGGGATGGTCGAGGGCAAGTCGGTAGCCGACCCGCGCGCCGCGATCATGTCCGACGACGGCAAATTGCACATGGCCCAGCGCTCCCATGACCTGGATCACGTCACGGCCCATGGCGCGCTTGGAATAGATCTCGTGCTTCGGATCGCCCTTAGGCGCCGTGGACCAACCATAGCCGCGCAGGTCCATGCACACGACCTTGTGGGTTTCTGCGAGCGTCGGTGCGAGGTGGTGCCACATGGCGTGGGTTTGCGGAAAACCGTGTAGCAGGACCAATGGCGGCCCATCGCCCTTCGAACGGGCGAAGACGCGCCCAACCTCCGTGTCGATCCAGTGGCTTTCGAAATCGGGAAAGAGATCGTCGCTCATCGACGGCCGCTCGCTGGTTGTAGAAAGGACGCCTCACGAAGGTAGAGCATTTCTTCCCAAAGTGGATCAGGCCCTTCAGGAAAATGCGGTGCAACTCAAACGAGAAATTTCTTCCGTTACGTCATCATTCGATGGAAGTACACGATGCTCAGCTCCGCTCGCGCTCCACTGCACGCCAGCCGATATCCTTCCGGCAGAATCCCTCCGGCCAATCGATCCTGGCAACAGCCTCATAGGCCTTCCTTTGCGCCTCGGAGATCGTGCGTCCCAAGGCCGTGACATTGAGCACGCGTCCGCCATTGGCAACGATCCTGTCGCCGTCCTGTTTCGTGCCGGCGTGGAAGACGATGACATCGTCCAGCGCTTCGGCCCTGTCGATGCCTTTGATCTCGGATCCCTTCTCGACCGCTCCGGGATAGCCCTTCGCGGCCATGACGACGGTGAGGGCCGCCTGTTCCGACCATTGCAGGGAGATGCTGTTCAGAACGCCGTCGCAGGCGGCGAGCAGCGCCGTCACGAGGTCGGATTTCAGGCGCGGCAGAAGAACTTGCGTTTCCGGATCGCCGAGGCGGGCATTGTATTCGATGAGCTGCGGCCCGTCCTTGGTGAGCATCAGTCCTGCATAGAGGATGCCCGTATAGGGCGTGCCCCGCGCCCTCATGCCGGCGAGCGTCGGCTCGATGATCTCCCGCATGGCGCGGGCCTGGAGGTCGGGCGTCATCACGGCGGCGGGGGAATAGGCGCCCATGCCGCCGGTGTTCGGACCCTGGTCGCCGTCGAACACGCGCTTGTGGTCCTGCGCCGTGCCGAAGGGGATCGCATGCGTACCGTCGCAGAGGGCAAAGAAGCTCGCTTCCTCGCCTTCGAGAAAGGCCTCGATCACCACCTCGGCGCCGGCAGCACCCAGGCCGCCGCCGATCATCATGTCGATCGCTACCTCCGCTTCCTCGAAGGAGGTGGCGACCACCACGCCCTTGCCGGCGGCAAGACCATCCGCCTTGACGACGATCGGCACGCCGTAATTGCGCACGTAGGTTTTGGCCGCTTCCGCATCGGTGAAGCGCCGGTAGGCGGCGGTCGGAATGTTAAACTCGGCGCAGAGATCCTTGGTGAAGGCCTTCGAGCCTTCGAGTTGGGCGGCGGCCTTGCTGGGCCCAAAGGCCTTGATTCCCGCGGCCGTGAGATCGTCTACGAGGCCCGCCACCAAGGGTGCTTCCGGCCCGACCACGACGAAATCGACTTTCATTACCCGGCAGAGATCGATCACTGCCTGATGATCCGTCACGTCGAGCACCACATTGGTGCCATGCTGCGCCGTGCCGGGATTGCCGGGAGCGATGAGAAGCTTGTCGCACAGGGCACTCGCCGAGAGGCTCCGCGCCAGAGCATGTTCCCGTCCGCCGGACCCGATGAGAAGAATGTTCATAGCAAAGCCTCCCTGTGCTGCCTGGGCTCTTAGCGGCTATGAGCTTTTGCGCCTACCGGAAAATTGAGCGGAACGCGTTCCCCGGGAGCCGCGGCGAAATGCACAGGGGATAGCTTGCCGAACTTGCCGCCTGTTGCGCCGCCGCCCTTGGCAGGGCGTGGCTGAGCGGATTAGGTTCACCTCATGTTCGCAGAAAAAGCTCCTTCGAATGCTCCCGAATGGTCGGTGTCCGATCTCGCGGGCGCTCTCAAGCGTACCCTGGAGGATGCGTTCGGCCATGTGCGCCTGCGCGGTGAGGTGTCGGGCTATCGCGGGCCTCATTCGTCGGGGCACGCCTATTTCTCCCTGAAGGACCAGAATGCCCGCATCGATGCGGTGATCTGGAAAGGGGCCTTCGCCAAGCTGAAGATCCGCCCCGAGGAGGGGATGGAGGTCATCGCCACCGGGCGCATCACCACCTTCCCGGGCTCGTCCAAATATCAGATCGTCATCGATACGCTCGAGCCTGCCGGCATCGGGGCGCTCATGGCGCTGCTCGAGGAGCGCCGCCGCAAGCTCAATGCGGAGGGGCTGTTCGCCCAGGAGCGCAAGCGGCCTCTGCCCTTCCTGCCCCAGGTCATTGGCGTCGTCACCTCGCCGACCGGAGCCGTGATCCGCGACATCCTCCACCGCCTGGAGGATCGGTTCCCGCGCCGGGTGCTGGTGTGGCCCGTGCGCGTGCAGGGTGAGACCTGTGCGGCGGAGGTCGCTGCCGCCATCCGGGGCTTCAATGCCCTTGAGCCGGGTGGTCGGATCCCGCGTCCGGATGTGCTCATCGTCGCCCGCGGTGGCGGCTCCATCGAGGATCTGTGGGGCTTCAACGAGGAGATCGTGGTGCGGGCTGCCGCCGAGAGCGTGATCCCGCTCGTCTCGGCGGTCGGGCACGAGACCGACACGACGCTCATCGATTATGCTTCCGACCGGCGGGCTCCCACGCCCACAGGTGCCGCCGAGATGGTGGTGCCGGTGCGGGTCGAGCTCATGGCGGCCGTCAACGATCTCTCTCGCCGCCATATGGAAGCCACTCTTCGCCTCGTGGAGCGCCGCCGGTCTGACCTGCGCGCCACGGCCCGCGCCCTGCCGAGCCCGGAGGCCTTGTTCTCGCCTAAGCGGCAGCGCCTCGATCTTGCCGCCACCAAGCTCTACCCGGCGCTCGCCCGCAACGCCCGTGGCCATGAGGAGCGGTTGCTCAAGGTGGCGCGCCAGCTCGCCCATGTGTCGCCGGTGGCGAATGTCGCCCGCATGCGCGCAAGGCTCGATGCGGTGGGGCCGCGGCCCTACAATGCGGTCTGCCGTTCCGTCCTGCTGCGCGAGGAGAGCCTGAAGCAGATTGGTCGCCGGCTGGTGGTGTCACGCGAGACGCTGCTGCGTGCCGAGCGGACGCGCATTGCTCAAGGACATGAACTCACGAAGCGCGTGGCCGAGCGCCTTGTGCCGGCGCTGCAGGGTCAGCTCGCCCGCAAGGCCGACAGGCTGGACGCGGTAGCCAAGCTCTTCGACAGCCTGAACTACAAATCCGTCCTCAAGCGTGGCTTTGCTCTCGTCCGCGATGCGGATGGGCAACCGCTCAACTCGGCCGAGGCGGTGCTCGATGGCCAAGCCCTCGTGCTCGAGTTCGCCGATGGCAAGGCGGATGCGACCGGCGGACGGATCGGGACGCGGCCCAGGGTGGCCAAGCCGAAGCTTGTGGCGGCGGAAGAGCAGGGTGCCTTGTTTTGATTGAGGATTGGAAATCCTCATCTAGCCGGCTTATGTGAAGGGCAGGGCAACGCATTCATTGATGTCATCTATGTTGAACAAGATCGATCGCAGCGGCGGCGAAGCCGTCGTGCAATATCTCGACAGCAATCTCCGGGTCGTGAAGCCCGGGGCTTATGTGCGCTGCGCCGTCACCGGCGTCGAGATTCCGCTTGACGAGTTGAAATACTGGAGCGTCGAAAGGCAGGAGGCCTATGCCTCGCCCGAGGCGGTGATGATGCGCATTACGGGACAGAGCGTACCCGGAAAGTAAGGTCCTTGTTCAGGCGACGCGCAGTCGCCTTTCGTTGATGCGGCGCAGGAGCAGGTTGCGTAAGCCCGCCTCGTTCTCGATCCGAAGTCGCACGGGCAATACCGTCAGGTCCGACCAGGGCTGCGCATCCTCCACCGCTGCGACCCTTGCAAGATCCTTTTCCGTCGTCATAGCCAGAAGCCCGCGTGTCTCGGCTTCCTGTCGCAAGGTCGTGAGCTCGGCGGTCTTGTAGCGATGGTGGTCGGGGAAAGCGTGTGTCGCTTCGATGACGGCGCCACAGGCGCGCAGGCTGTCGAAGAATTTTTCCGGCCGTCCGATGCCTGCGAAGGCCAGGACCTTCTTGCCCTCGAGGGCTTTCGCGGCCTCCACGGGCGGTTCCAGCCTGGCCTCGAACACACGCTTGCCGTGCCGTGCTGCTTCCTCGGCCATCTGCCGTCCCGGTTCGCCGTTACCGATGACGATCACTGCATCGACGGTCGGCCATTGTGCCTCCATGGGGGCTCGCAAGGGACCTGCTGGCAAGGACAGCCTATTGCCGATCCCGGTTCCCCCATCCACGACCGCAATGGCGCAATCCTTGATCAACGAAGGATTCTGAAGACCGTCATCCATGATGACGATGGTGGATCCCATCTCGTAGGCCAGTCGCGCTCCGGCCGGACGGTCGCGGGAGACGATGGTCCGAGCAGTTTTCGAGAGGAGGATGGGCTCGTCGCCCACATCGAAGGCTGTGTGCTTCGACCGCACCTGCACCGGGCCGCGCAGGCGGCCGCCATAGCCTCGCGACAGGAAGGCCGGGCTCTCCCCCGCCGCCTCGAGCATTTTGGCGACGGCAAGAGCGGTCGGCGTCTTGCCGGCGCCGCCCACGGTGAAATTGCCGATGCAGATGATGGGAAGGTCGGCCTTCTCGCCCTGTCGCCGCATCCGTTGCGCGGCGATGGAGGTGTAGAGGATGCCGGCCGGACGCAGCAGGCTCGCCTGCAGCGACGGCGAAGGCTCCCACCAGAAGCGCGGCGCGCGCATCAGCGGCGCGCCCCCAGTTTCGCCTGCACGATGAATGGCTCGACCGATTGCATGGTGCGATCCACAGCGCCTCCCAGCGCCTGCACCGCCTCTCCCGCCTTGCGGGCCATGTCGCGGGTGAGAGCTGCGTTGTTCAGCAATTCATTGACCGCGCGCGCCAGGGTAGCGCTGTCCTTCACCATCACGGCACCGCGCGACCGGTCGAGAGCATCGTAGATCTCGGTCGCGGTATGGACGTGCGGTCCATGCAGGATGGCGGCTCCCAGCTTGGCCGGCTCGATGGGGTTATGCCCTCCGATCGCGACGAGCGTGCCGCCCATCAGGACGATGGGGGAGAGGCGATAGAACAGGCCCATCTCGCCCACCGTATCGACCACATAGATGTCCGTCGCCCGGTCCGGATGGATGCCCTCGGAGCGGCGGCTGGCACGCAGGCCAGCCTGCCCGGCAAGGGCAGCGACCTCCGGCCCGCGGTGCGGATGCCGGGGGGCAATGATGGTAAGCAGATGAGGGTAACGCTTTGTCAGGGCGCGATGCACGGCGATGATCGCACTCTCCTCGCCGGGGTGCGTGCTGGCGGCAAGCCAGACCGGGCGCCCCGCGATCAGTCCCGAGAGATGCGCCACCACCCGTGGATCGGCCGGCGGGGGAGCCGCGTCGAACTTGATGTTGCCTGTCACGATCACCCGGGGGGCACCGAGCCGCGCCAGCCGTTCGGCATCCTCCGAGGTTTGCGCGAGGCAGAGGGCGAAACGTTCGAGAAGGCCCCTGATGATCCCAGGCATCTTCTGCCAGCGCTGATACGAGCGATCTGACATGCGGCCATTGACCATGACCAGCGGGATGTCGCGCTCGGCCAATGCCATGATGGTGTTCGGCCAGATCTCCGATTCCGCGATGAGGGCCAAATCAGGCTGCCAGTGCTCGAGGAAGCGCTTTATATAACGTGGCACATCGAGTGGGACAAACTGGTGGACTGCGCCGGGAGGCAGCCGGCGGGCGATCAGAGAGGCGGACGTCTTCGTGCCCGACGTCACCAGGACCGCGAGGCCGCGCTGAGTCATGCGCTCCACCACCGGCAGCAGGGACAGGGT
Source organism: Microvirga sp. GN3 (assembly GCF_055792825.1). NCBI lineage: Bacteria > Pseudomonadati > Pseudomonadota > Alphaproteobacteria > Hyphomicrobiales > Methylobacteriaceae > Microvirga > Microvirga sp. GN3. The sequence continues at coordinate 17,790 of NZ_JBVVAK010000019.1, read as the reverse complement.
CTCGCCGATGCTGGCGCCATGGACCCAGATCAGGTGGCCCTTGGGCCGCTGCCGGCTCGGATAGCCCTGCCGCTCACCGAGACGGGTCTTGTCCTCGCGCCCCTTGTGCTGGCGCCAGTAGAGAAGGCCGAGCACGGCCGGCTCCAGCACGGACACAACCGTGCGATAAGTCTTGAAGATGATTGGGAAGCTCATGCCCGGGAGCCTCCCATGAGCACGGGGCTGGGCTTGGCGCCCGGATCCCTCGATCCGACCAGAGCATAGGCCCGCTCGTGCACCCGGTCGAGTTCCCGCTCGACGGTCTTCCTCAAGGATTCCAGGATCGAGTTGTCCGCTTCGCGAGGCACATGGATCGGCTCGCCGAGGACCATCGCCCCACGGCCGAAAGGCAGCCCGATGCTGGCCTTGTCCCAGCTGTCGAAGTCGATCCGGCGGTTCGTGACCACGGCAACGGGCACGATGGGCCGGCCGGACAGCTGAGCCAGGGTGACGATGCCCTGGCCGCAGATCCGCGAAATCTTCGGGATGTCGGCGGTCATCACCACCATCTCGCCATCGCTCAAGGCCCGCAACATGGCCCGCATGGCTTGGGCGCCGCCCTTCTTGCGGATGTCACGGCCGCGCGCACCTGAGCCGCGGATGGCCCGCACCCCCAGATGGCGTAGCGCGATGGCATTGAACTCTCCGTCTCCCGAGCGGGAGACAAGGCTTGCGGCCCGATCCTGCGGTCTCTTGGCGAAATGGATCATGAAATGCTGCCCGTGCCACATGGCGGCAATCACCGGCATCTCGATCCGCTCATAGGCCTCCGCCGGTTCCATGACGAACCGGTTCGTGCGCTGCACGAATTTGAGATAGCCCGCGACAAGAAAGCCCAAGGTTTCCTGGACCGCTCGCGATCGGGTGATGCGCTTTATGAGACCCATCGTGACTTAAAGAATCAGCCGTTCTGCGGATCCAGCAGGCGGTGAAGGTGGACGATGAAATAGCGCATCTGCGCATTGTCCACGGTGGCCTGAGCCTTGCCTTTCCAGGCCGCATGAGCGCTGGCATAGTTCGGGAAGATTCCGACGATATCGAGCTTGGAAAGATCCTTGAAATCGACGGATTCGAGGCTGCTAAGCTCGCCGCCGAAAACCAGATGAAGGAGTTGCTTGCCAGGCGTATCGGTCATGATGATAGGGCTCTTCTGAAGAGGGTTGGAAGGGTCGGTGCTGATGCGAGCCAACTGTGTTCAGGCTCTCATGGCTCCAATAGCACGAGGATGCAACCGTGACGCAACGGCAATCATCTCATCATGGGACGGTTGTGGTTTGTTGTAAGTCGGGGTCGAACCGTCGAGCCCGGTCAGGCGGCCGCCCGCCTCGTGCAGAATGAGGTCGGCAGCGGCGATGTCCCAATCCTGGGAATGGGCGGAGACGAGGCCGATATCGATGGAGCCTTCCGCCACTCGCGCTAGTCTGAGCGCCAGGGATGGCACCTTGGGTAGGCGCTCGACCGGACCCATGTGGCGCTCGAGCCGGTCGATGAGGGGCTTGGGACCCGCAACCCGGGCGTGAGGGACATCTTCGGCCTCGGATACCTGCAGTCTTTCGCCGTTGCACCAGGCGCCTTCACCGATTCTTGCTTCATAAAGTCGCTCGTGGATCGGGGCATGGAGGATGCCGAGAACAGGCCTTCCGTCCTTCACCAGTGCAATGGAAATCGCCCAATCCGGATGGCCCGAGGCAAAAGCTCGGGTGCCGTCAATGGGATCGACGATCCAGACATAGCTCTGTTCAAGCCGTGCCGGATCGTCCGCTGTCTCCTCGGAGAGCCAGCCGGCTTGCGGAAACAACGCGGAGAGATGGCTTTTCAGGAAGATGTCGAGGGCGATATCTGCCTCCGTCACAGGGGAGCTATGCCCCTTGTACCAGAGCTTGGCCGCCGTCTGCGCTCCGGCGCGGAAATAGGGCAGGGCCAATTCTCCTGCTCGGCGAGCGGCATCATGCACGGCAGGTGCGAGGGCGGCGACTGGGGCGGATGAAGGTGACAGCATCGAATGTGAGATGGGGGCCATTGGGAGGAGATACCATATCCCTCAGGCCTAAACCTCGTTTTATGAAAGACCGGCCTTTCTAGATGAAGCAATCGAGCGCCATGGCCGCAAACAGGATCAGGCCCGCATCCCGATTCGAGCGGAAAAGACGCAGCGCTCCGGCGCCGTCTGCCCGGTCGATGCGTGCCACCTGCCAGCCCAGGTGAAGGGCAAAGAGGCCTAAGCCCACAAAGGATGGCAAGCCTGCTCCTGCCAGAACCAGAGATGCTGTAATGAAGACGATGGTAAGGGCGTAGCAGATGCCGACGCCGACCCTCACGTTCTCGCCGAAGAAACGGGCCGAAGATTTGATCCCGGCGATCTCGTCATCCTCGATATCCTGCAGAGCATAGATCGTGTCGTAGCCCACCACCCAGGCGATGCTGCCGAGATAGAGAAGGATGGCGGCCCAGCCCAAAGACCCGAAGGCGGCTGCCCAGCCCATCAGGGCCCCCCAGGCGAAGGCGAGGCCGAGCACGATCTGCGGCATCCAGAAGAAGCGCTTCATGAAGGGATAGAGCGCAACGACGCCCAGCGAGGCGAAGCCAGTCGCGATCGCGAAGGCGTTGAACTGGAGCAGGACCAGAAGACCGACTATGCCTTGGAGCGTGAGAAAGGCCAGGGCTCCTTTCAGCGTGATCTGGCCTGAGGGCAGGGGGCGCTGCCGGGTGCGCTCGACGCGGGTGTCGAGGTCCCGATCGACGATGTCGTTATAGGTGCATCCGGCCCCGCGCATGGCCACGGCGCCGACCAGGAAGAGAAGGCAATGAATCGGGTTCGGCCAGGGCTGTCCCGCTGCAATGGCGGCGAGCGCCGCCGACCACCAGCAGGGCAGCAGGAGCAGCCACCAGCCGATGGGTCGCTCGATACGGGCGAGGCGCAGGTAAGGCTTGAGACCGGCCGGCGCCCATCGCTCAGCCCAATGGCCCTTGACGGCATCGGGCAGAGACGGCGCTGCAGGACGCTCCATCGCTCAAATGGCCTGGCTTAGAGGGCGCCCTTCGGAACGCTCAGGGTGCCGGTCAAACCTCCGCCCATCTTGCCGGCTGGGCCACCCTGCTGAGCCTGCTGCTTAGCCCGCTTTTCCATCTCGGCCATCTTCGCGGCCGCGCCGCAGGCCTGGCCCTTGAACTGCTGGGAACGCTTGTGGTCTTCGGCAAAGCTCTCGACCAGCTGATCGGGAACCTGGCACCAATCCTTGTTGTCGGTCATCCACTTCTGACCGGCCGAGCCGTTCGTCACGAGCTTGGTGAAGATGGCGCAGGCCGCACGTGGGTCGATCTGCTTGTTCTTGCCGCCATTGGTGAGCTTGTTGACCTGCTGGATCAGGCCTTGCCGCTCCTGCAGAATCTTCTGTCCTTCCTGGCAGGCGCTCGACTGCGCAAAGGCAGGAGCCGTCACGAAAATGCCCGCGATGGCAAACGCAGCCAGGATGTGCGAACGGATATGCGTCATGCCCAAATTCCCTCATAAAGCACGCGACGTCTCGCGCGCCTGCGTTCTGTTAACAGGTTCAGAGCCTTGAGGCCAAGAGGCGAATAGTCGCCTTAAGCATAAGCTGTGCCTTATCGCACCTGAATTTCACGTGACCAAGATGGCTGACCCTCTCCCTCGGGGCGGAGGAACTTGTTACAGGGGAGGCCATTCAGAAGGTTGCTATGGCCGAATACGACTTCAACGCTCCCCGCCTCTTCGTCGATGCGCCCCTCCAGGCTGGAACCAGGATCGTCCTCGACCGAGGACAGGCCAATTACCTGCTGAATGTCCTGCGCCTGAAGGCAGGGGAGTCCGTGCTGATCTTCAACGGGCGGGACGGCGAATGGCGGGCCGAGATCTCGGTCGAAGGGCGCAAGGCCGCCGATCTCGTCTGCGTGGAGCGGACCCGCGAGCAGACAGCCGCGCCCGACATCGTCTATGCTTTTGCGCCGCTCAAGCATGCCCGCCTCGACTATATGGTTCAGAAGGCAGTGGAGATGGGGGCGGGCGTTCTCCAGCCCATCCTGACGCGCCGGACCCAGGCCTCCCGGGTCAACCTCGAGCGCATGCGCAGCAACGCCATAGAGGCCGCGGAGCAATGCGGGATCCTGTCGATCCCGGAGGTGCGCGAAGAAGAGAATTTGGAGCGCTTTCTCAAGGGGTTGGAGAAAGATCGCCTGGTCGTTTTCTGCGACGAGGATGCGCCCGTTTCCAACCCGGTGAAGGCTCTGGCCGAGCTTGGGAACAAACAAGCTGGTCTGGCCGTTATCGTGGGCCCCGAAGGGGGGTTCACCGATCAGGAGAGAGCGCTTGTCGCTGCCCGCGAAGGATGTGTTTGCGTATCGTTGGGTCCGCGAATCCTGCGAGCTGACACAGCCGCTGTGGCCGCGTTGGCGGTCGTTCAGTCCGTGCTCGGCGATTGGAACTGACCTCAGCGCCCGACAGCGACTTAAGCCGATCCACCATTAGCTTCAAAAGCTTAGCAGTTTCGCGTCGATTCGCCCCATTCTGGCCCCATTGAGCCGGAGTTTGGGCCCGGTCGCTGCAGGCCGGTCCGCATGTGCGAAGGGCCATTTCTGAATAAGAAAAGGGACAGGGAAATGAGCTGGGACTTCAAGTTCGGCATCGAGGAAGAGTACTTCGTCAACGATGCGCTGAAACGGGATATCGCCAAGGGGAAAATCAAGGAATTCTTTGCCTCCTGCCGGGACAAGGTTTCAGGCGATATCCAGCCCGAAATGCTCGAGCCGCAGATCGAGATCGCGAGTAAGCCGGCAGTTGAATTCTCCGACGCCCGTGCGCAGCTCGCCGAGCTGCGCTCTTCGGTGGGAGCCGTCGCGCGCGACTACGACCTGTCGATCATGGCCTCGGGCACCCATCCGCTCGCCGTTTGGTCGCGCGTGCGTCCCACGGCGCAGCCGCGCTACGGCAAGGTCATGCACGATCTGCAGATGCTGGGCAGCCGCAATGTGCTGTGCGGCATGCATGTCCATGTGGAGGTGCCGGATCTGGACATGCGCGTCGACATCATGAACCGGATCCAGCCCTATCTGCCGCTGCTGCTCGCACTCTCGACCTCCTCACCCTTCTGGCAGGCGCAGCGCACGGGTCTTCTCGGTTATCGCCTTGCGGCTTATCGCGAGCTGCCGCGTACCGGTTTCCCCGATCTGTTTGAGAGCGCGCAGGATTATCAGCGCTACATCGACACCCTCGTGGCCGCCCGCGCCATCGAGAATTCGAGCTATGTCTGGTGGGTGATCAGGCCATCGCTGAAGCACCCGACCCTTGAGCTGCGCGTGGCCGATAGCTGCACCCGGCTCGACGACACCATCGCAATCGCAGCCCTTTATCGCTGCCTCGTCCGCCGCCTCAGCCTGGACACCACGCTCAATGCCGGGCAGACCGGCGCCTCGCGTGCCATCAACGATGAGAATGGCTGGCGGGCGCAGCGTTATGGCATCCATGGGAGCTTCGTCGACGAGAAGACGCGCACCGCCAAGCCGGTGCGGGAACTCCTCGCCGAGACCCTGGATCTCGTCGCTGACGACGCCAAGGTCCTCGGCTGCCAGCGGGAGCTGGATCTGGCCCGTTGGATCGTGGCCCGCGGCACCAGTGCCGATCAGCAGCTGACGCTCTATACTGAAGCGGTCGGCCGCGGCCTGCCGAACCGGGATGCCCTGGCCGGCGTGGTCGACTGGCTCAGTGCGGAGACGATGGGAGAAACGGCGATCCGGCACTGAAGGGAGATGGCAACGCCCCACCGTTTTGTAGCTTCGTCCTCATTGCGCCTTGGCCTTAAGCCCCTTATTGAGTCCCGACCCTGAGTCGGCGCGCCTTGAACGCGCTTTTTGATGAGGTGATGCATGGCGCGGGACGTATCCGATACGACCCCCATCGGTGCACGGTCGGAGCTCGTGGATTGGATCGCCTCCGGCGAGAAGCCGCGCGAGACTTGGCGGCTCGGCACCGAACACGAGAAGATTCCGTTCTACAAGGCTGATGCCTCGCCCGTTCCCTACGACGGGGGCAGGGGCATTCGTGCGCTCTTAGAGGGATTACAGGAGCGCACCGGCTGGGCGCCGATCATGGAGGGCGACCATCCCATCGGTCTTGCGGACGAGACCGGTGGCGGAGCGATTTCGCTCGAACCAGGCGGACAGTTCGAGCTCTCGGGCGCGCCGCTCAAGACACTGCACGAGACCGCCCGCGAGACGGCGCAGCACCTCGCTGATGCAAAGGCGGTTGGTGAAAAGCTCGGGCTCGGCTTCCTCACGCTCGGCATGAGCCCGCTCTGGACGCAGGCCGAAACGCCCGTGATGCCGAAGGCACGGTATCGCATCATGACGAACTACATGCCGAAGGTCGGCTCGCTCGGCCTCGACATGATGTATCGCACGTCGACCGTGCAGGTGAACATGGATTACGGGTCCGAAGCCGACATGGTGAAGAAGCTGCGCGTGTCTCTCGCGTTGCAGCCGGTCGCCACTGCGATCTTCGCCAACTCGCCCTTCACCGAAGGCAGGCCCAACGGCTATCTCTCCATGCGCTCGGAGATCTGGCGCGACACGGATCGCGACCGCACGGGCATGATGGCTTTCGCCTTCGAGGATGGTTTCGGCTACGAGCGTTATGTGGACTGGGTGCTCGACGTGCCCATGTATTTCGTCAAGCGCGACTCGACCTATCATGACGTGGCGGGCTCCTCCTTCCGCGACCTCTTTGCCGGCAAGCATCCTCGATTGCCGGGTGAGCGCGCCACGCGCTCGGATTGGGCGAACCACGTTTCCACCGTCTTTCCGGAAGTGCGCCTGAAGCGCTATCTCGAAATGCGCGGCGCGGATGTGGGCAATCTCGAACACATCGTCGCTCTCTCCGCGTTCTGGACCGGATTGCTCTATGACGAGACGGCGCTCGATGGTGCCTGGGAGCTCGTCAAGAACTGGAGCGCCGAACAGCGCGAGCAGCTGCGCGCCGACGTGCCGAAGCAGGCGCTCAGGGCCGGCATCGCAGGCCGTTCCGTGCAGGATATCGCCCGCGATGTGCTGGCCCTCTCGCGGGCCGGTCTCGCGGGCCGCGCGTATCGCGACGAGACAGGCCGCGATGAGACGGTGCATCTCGCCTATGCGGAGGAGATCGTCGCCTCAGGCCGGGCACCTGCAGAGCGTTTGCTGGAACTCTATCACGGGCGATGGAACGGCTCGGTGATGCCCGTTTTCAAGGAATACGCGTTCTGAATCTTGGCTGCTTGGGCGGGATCTGTTCCGGCTCAGGCAGCTTTAGCGGCCGCAACCCGGTTGCGGCCGCCCTGTTTCGCCCGATAAAGGGCCGCATCGGCGAGCGTGATCAGGCTCTCCGGGCCATTGCGGGATCGGTCCAAGCTCGGAATGCAGGTTGCGCTGCCGATGCTGACGGTCAGGGTGCGCGAGGGAATGTTGGCTTCGTGCTGCACGCAGAGCGCTTCAACTTTCGCGCGGATGTTCTCGGCTACGGCCGCCGCGCCGACCTCGTCGAGATCCGGCAGAAGAATTACAAGCTCCTCGCCGCCATAGCGCGCCACCAGATCGCCCGGTCTGCGGGCCGCGCTCGCAATCGTCTTGGCGATGGTACGCAGGCATTCGTCGCCGGCCTGATGCCCATAGATGTCGTTGTAAGCCTTGAACTGATCCACGTCGACGAGGAGCAGGGAAACCGGTGATTTCTCCCGAGAAGCCCGGAGCCATTCCGTCTCGAGCTGCTTGTCGAACAGGCGCCGGTTGGCGAGACCCGTCAGGCCATCGATGACGGCGAGCACCGAAAGTTCGGCCTCCGCTTCCTCACGACGGCGCAACTCCGCCGACAGGATCCAGCCCAAAGCGGCGATCGTGGCGACGAGCAGGCTCATGACCACTGTGCGGAAGACAAACCCCCTATTCCAATCCGCCAGTGTTTCGTCCCGGCCTACGGATGCAAGAACCCCGATGGGAAAGATATGATTGCGATGGTAGCCGCCCATACGCGCCACCTGGTCGACGGGGGAGAGGTATTCATAGGAGCCCGAGCCTCTTCCGCTCTGGTAGCTTGGTTCATTCGAGATATCGGCCCCAATGGCGCGCTCGATGTAAGGGTAGCGTGACAGGAGTGTCCCATTCTTGTGAATGAGCGTGATGCTGCCCTGGGTTCCAACATCGAAGCGGCCAAAGAAATTGGCGAAATAGCGAGGCGGGATGCTGGCCTGAGCGACACCGCCGAAACTTCCGTCCGGCTTGTCGATGCGGCGGGAGAGGGTGAGAACCCAATCGCCGCCCAGCGGATCTCGGATCAGGGGGCCGAAAAACCAGTCGCCGCTGGGGGATGTTTTATGGTGTTGGAAGAAAGCCAGGTTCTTGGCGTTCACCTTGCCTCGGTGGCCGGGCAGGGAACTCGTCAGGAGAAATCCATCCTCTTCATAGACCGAGATGGACTTTATGCGCTGCAGGGATTGCACCCGCTCGACGAGGAAGGCGTCGAGTCGTCTCGCAGCGTCGGGGACAATGCCGCCCATCTCGACCCTGTCCACCACATCCACCAGAAGGGCGTCCGCCACCTCGAAGGTATCTTCCGCATGCTGGACGAGAGATTTCGCCAGGTTCAGCGTTTCGGCGTTGATCCTGGCGATCTCCTGCTTCCGCTCGTTCCAGTCACGCCAGCCCCCCAGGCCGAGGATGACGAGGCAGACCACGACGACGAAGGCCTTGAGCCCTCGTGCCGCGGATTTCGGCCTGATGTGAGCGAATGCAGTCATGACCCCCCAACCATAACTGCCGGGGCTAGCCTGAGGCTAACTTCAGGCCAAGGATTCCGGATACGATCAACCCGATGCAGGTGAGGCGCATCGCGGTTGCCGGTTCGCTGAAGAGATAAATTCCCAAGAGCGCCGTACCGACCGTGCCGATCCCGGTCCAGACCGCATACCCCGTTCCCACGGGCAAGGTTTTCAGAGCCAGGCCGAGCAGCACGATGCTGACGACCATGCTTAAGACGGTCAGAAGCGAAGGAATGGGGCGGGTGAAACCGTCGGTGTATTTCAGGCCTATTGCCCAGCCGATCTCGAACAAGCCGGCAAGACCGAGCCAAGTCCATGCCATGACAGGACCTCCGTCATTGGCAGGGCCGTCCCTACCGGGTGTCATGAAGGCGCGAGGTCGTCCTCACCCCTCTGAATATAGAGGGAGCGGAAAAGCTTCTCAATATGCGGCAGGCGCGGCCAAAAGTCTGTTTGTCGGCTTAGTTACCGGCTTCTTCCGAGGGCTGGCCGGAGCGCCCCAGCGACGCGAGGGGATTGAAGGGGGCGTAGATCTGGTGCTTCCACCCGTCGCCGCAATTGATGCAGATCGACCGCATCATGTGATTGCTCTGCTCAAGCCGCTTGAGCAGCTTCTGCTGCCGCTCCGTGGCTTCGTTGGCCTGTGCCTCGTAGCCGGACGGCCGGACGGTCAGCTGGAGAGCCTTGCCCTCCGGGGTTCCTTGAGCGAAACCCGGGCTGGCAAGGAGAAGGAAGCTGACGGTCAAGGCGAAGCGGGGCATCAAGGATCCTGTGGTTGATTTGGGCTTTCCCCGACTGGACTCCAGGAGACAGTGTTTCGTCAAGGCTTGACAGCCCGGCTGGGACCTTTGGCAGCGGCAGATTTTTTTGCCTGCCGCTGCGGCGCTGGCACATCGTGCGAAAAATGGACCCGGTTTTCCATCTAATGCTCTGGCCGTTCAGAACCGAACGCTCAGACTGCCGCGAAGGGTGTGTTCCTGGTCCCGTTGCCCGATGGCCCCGTCATACATGAGGCCGATGGTCACCTTTTCGCTGACCTGCCAGTTCACGCCTGCTTCCACCACGAGGCTGTCGCGGTCGATGGGGGCACCAACCACGAGGAATGGGGCTGGGAAGCCGTTGACCGTGAAGCGCGCCTCGGGCGCCACGTCCCCGAAGGCATGGCGCCAGCCGAGCACGCCCTTGAAGGTGATGAGACCGGCCTCGGTCGGCATCGATGCGACGAGGCGGGCGCCGAGGGTGGAGTAGGTGGTGTCGAACGAGGCGACTTCGCCGGTCGCCTGGAACGGCGAGGCGTTCTCCACTACGTCGTGGCCGCTCACATGCACATGAGCCAGCCCGACGAAAGGCTCCAGGGTGACACGCTCCGAGAGCAGGAACGTGTAGCCGATTTCTCCGAAGACCTGGAGTGAATCGGCCGACGTGTTCGTATCGCCGCCGCGGAAGCGCCCGGCGACGAAGCCGCGGGAGAGGTCGATCTCGTGATGGCCATAGGCCACGCCACCGCGAAAATTCCAGGCTCCGAAGGCGGCCGAGCCATAGGCGCCGATGTGGAAGCTGTCGATGTCGCCGGATGCGGCCACCGCATCGATGTCGAAGGCGGTCGCCAGATAGCCGGCCGCGATGCCGAGGCGATAGGGCGTGCCGAGGCCGCCATCGACGCCGACCACGATGCCGCCCGTGTTCCGCTCCATGGCCGCTGAGGTCGGCGTGGCATCGGTGCGCCCGATGGAGCCGAGGACCTTCCCCCAGATCCCCCAGCCGGTTCCTTGAGTGGAGGGTGCCGCCTCGACGGGAGCAGCCGCTGCGCGACGTGCCGGATGATCCGCCGCGGATGACACAGGCACGGAATCGATCGCCACGAAGGAGGGCACGGCGCCCATGGCATCAGAGGACGAGCAGCGCAGACGGCAGAGGATCGCGGCCCGGAACAGATTCTCGTGATGCAGGATCGTGACCGGTGGCGTGGTCTCGGGTTGCAGGGGAGGCACAGGTCTCGGCCTCGGATCCGTTCCAGGATCTATCGGATCCTGATCCGGATCTGTTTCCGGAAAGATAGGCAGCAATTCGAGATAGACGTTGTTGCTGTCCTTGGTCAGGATCGGCTGGAAGAAGATCAGATCGTCCACATCACTGAACTGGCCGGTCACGCCCCGCTGAGCGGTCAGGATGGTCCAGCGGCCTGGCGCATAGGTGGCCTGCTCTGCGTGGACCTCGACCGTACCGCCACGAATGGTCGCTTGCCCCCCGGCGACGATCCGGTCGCTCTCGAACCTGTTGTTGAGATCGACCCGATACGTGGTGCCGGCGGCGATGTTCACATCGCCCCTGACGTTGAGGGTCCGTATGTCTCCGACACCTGCACGGTTCGAGGCTCCGTCGATGCCGGGAGAGAGAATGCTGCCCGAGAGCGCATCGATGCTGCCGACGGTGCCTGTGCCGCCGAGAGTGGCGCCGCGATACACCGTCATGTCCGAGCCGCCCATGCTTCCTGTTACCAGGAGCGTGCCCTCGCGCACAGCCCAGGGCATGGTGCCGTTGTTGTCGTTCTCCGTGGTCCAGGTGGAGGTTCCGACCTTTTCGAACTGCTCGAACGAGCGGTATTTGGCGCTCGTGCCGATCTCTCTCACATCGAAGGTGGCGTTCGTCGAGCCACCGAGCTTGAACGTATCCGCACCGGCCCCGGCATTGACGAAGCCCTGGATGTTCGAGCTTGCTCCGATGAGGAAGGAATCGTTGCCGCTTCCAAGATCGACGGCGGCACCGCCAGCCATATGGGTTTGGATCAGTCCGAAATTCTCGATCGCTTCCGAACCGAAGCGACCGCGGATCGCCACCTCGTCGCGGCCGATGATGCTACCGCCTTCCCGGTTGATGACGCTGTTGGTCTGGCCCGCATTGCTGATGATGTAGAGCCCTTCGCCTTCGCTCCCTGTGCCTTGCACGGTGCCGCGATTCTCCACCCGGTTCCCGTTGCCTTCCACCTTGATGCCGCGCCCTTCGAGGCCTGAGGCGGTGATCGTTCCGTCATTCGTAATCGTACCATCGTTCCCGATCAGACGGATGCCGTCAGCGGTATAGCCGCTCGTCGTGATCGTGCCGCTGTTGGTGATCGTAGCGTTCAAGGCGGGGTTCGTCGTGCCGCCCCCATCGGCGCGGATACCTTCACCGCCAGCACCCGTGGTACGGATCGCGCCTGTGTTCACGAAGCTGTTGTTGTTGCCTTCTGCGATCATGCCGCGGGCGGAGGAGCCCGATGTTTCGATGGTGCCGCTGTTGCGCAGCGTGTTGTTGTGGCCGCGCGCGATCAGCGCTTCCGACGAAGTCCCTTGTGTCGAGACATTTCCGTTGTTGACGAGCGTGTTCCTGCTGCCCGTCGCTTCCAATCCGTCGACGGAGTTCTGCCGCGTCGAGACCGAGCCGTTATTGGTGAGGGTGCTTCCATCATCTTCGGCATAGATCGCGTTATAGGCTTGATCCGCATTGCCGCCGGTCACGGTGATTGTGGCGCCGTTTGCGATCGTGACGCTGCTGTCGCCCTCTACACGGATCGCCGCGCCGCTTGTCTGCATGGTGGTGCCCGCCTGGACATCGACCGAGGATGGTGTGTTTTCCCGCGACCAGTAATGATTGGTCGTCGGTCCTGAGCAGACTACCCGTGTCTGACCGCCGGAGATGCTCGACGTGCAATCCGCACGGGCAGTGCCGAGAAGGGAGATGGTCGCGACAATCGCGAGAGCCAGGATGGCGGAAATCGGCCGGAACTGAAACGATGGGATCCGCAGATGACCCGTGCGACTGCCAGGACTGTCCGGCCGAACCGCAATAAAACCATTCTTGAAATGATTACTATGCATGGCGCTTCCTCCCTGTTCGAAACAGGATAACGTTTCGAGTTAGGAAGGGCGGGCTGGCGGGCTACTCTACGTTTAGAGGGGAAATGGCAAAGCAAAGAAGAAATATTTTGCTCGACATGCCCTTGATAACGAACGGACGAGTCTTATTCGCGCGTCAAATTATACTTGACTAAGGCAAGTATAGGTTTCTTCTTCTTGCTGAAGAGAGGTGCGAATAGGCCGGGCTGGAATGAAAACAGGGCCAGGAAGGCTCATACCTCCCCGGCCCCTGCTTGTCTTTCAATAAACTTAAGATCAGATCTGCCGAACGGCGCCCTTGGCGGCGCTGGTGGCGAGCATCGCATAAGCCTTCAGGGCCGCCGAGACCTTACGCTTGCGCGGCGCGGTCGGCTGCCAGCCCTTGGCCTGCTGCTTGGCGCGGCGGCGCTCCAGCTCGGCCTCGGCCACGGCGAGGTGGATGCGGCGGTTCGGTATGTCGATTTCGACTCGGTCGCCGTCCTGTACGAGGCCGATGGTGCCGCCCTCCGCCGCTTCCGGCGAGACGTGGCCGATGGAGAGACCCGAGGTGCCGCCGGAGAAGCGTCCGTCGGTGATGAGTGCGCAGGCCTTTCCGAGACCCTTCGACTTCAGGTAGCTGGTCGGATAGAGCATCTCCTGCATGCCGGGCCCGCCGCGCGGTCCCTCGTATCGGATGACGACCACGTCGCCGGCCTTGACCTTGCCGTTGAGGATGCCGCTGACGGCGTCGTCCTGGCTCTCGAAGACGATGGCCGGGCCGGAGAACACCAGGATGCTTTCGTCCACACCGGCGGTCTTCACGATGCAGCCGTCGAGCGCGAGATTGCCGGACAGCACGGCGAGGCCGCCATCCTTCGAGAAGGCATGCTCTGCGTCGCGGATCGTGCCGGCGGCGCGGTCCGTGTCGACGCTGTCGTAGCGGCTCTCCTGGCTGAAGGCCTCCTGCGTCGGCACGCCGCCGGGAGCGGCGCTGAAGAATTCATGCACAGCGTGGGAGTTGGTGCGGCGTACGTCCCAGCGCTCGAGCGCCGTCTTCATGGTCTTGGCATGGACAGTCGGCACCGAGGTGTCGAGAAGGCCCGCGCGGTCGAGCTCGCCGAGGATGCCCATGATGCCGCCGGCGCGGTGCACGTCTTCCATGTGCACGTTGGCAACGGCAGGCGCGACCTTGCAGAGCACAGGCACGCGGCGCGACAGGCGGTCGATATCGGCCATGGTGAAATTGACTTCCGCCTCATATGCCGCGGCCAAGAGATGCAGCACCGTGTTGCTCGAGCCGCCCATGGCGATGTCGAGGGTCATGGCGTTCTCGAAGGCCGCGAAGGAGGCGATGGAGCGCGGCAGAACGGTCTCGTCGTCCTGCTCGTAATAGCGGCGGGCGAGATCGACGATGAGGTGGCCGGCTTCCACGAAGAGGCGGCGGCGGTCGGCATGGGTCGCGAGCGTCGAGCCGTTGCCGGGCAGTGACAGACCGAGCGCTTCGGTAAGGCAGTTCATGGAATTGGCCGTGAACATGCCCGAGCACGAGCCGCAGGTGGGGCAGGCGGAACGCTCGATGACCTTGATGTCCTCGTCCGCGATCTTGTCGTCGGCGGCGGCCACCATGGCGTCCACGAGGTCGAGCTTCTTGGTCACGCCGTTGAGCACGACCTTGCCCGCTTCCATCGGCCCGCCCGAGACGAAGACCACCGGGATGTTGAGGCGCATGGCGGCCATCAGCATGCCGGGGGTGATCTTGTCGCAGTTGGAGATGCAGACCATCGCGTCCGCGCAATGGGCGTTGACCATGTACTCGACAGAATCCGCAATCAGCTCCCGCGAGGGTAGGGAATAGAGCATGCCGTCATGGCCCATGGCGATGCCATCATCCACCGCGATGGTGTTGAATTCCTTAGCGACGCCGCCTGCCTTCTCGATCTCCCGCGCCACCAGCTGGCCCAGATCCTTGAGGTGGACGTGGCCCGGCACGAACTGGGTGAAAGAGTTCACGACGGCGATGATCGGCTTGCCGAAATCGGAATCCTTCATGCCCGTGGCGCGCCAGAGGCCGCGAGCGCCCGCCATGTTGCGGCCGTGGGTGGTGGTGCGAGAACGATAGGCTGGCATGGTTTCCCCTTGAGCTTTGGGGCCTTGTTCAACTGAAATTGCGCGAGTTGCAAGAAAATTTGCCATTCCTTGTGGTCGCGCCTGCTTTGCCGCAATGGAATTGCCGATAAACGGGCTCGACGCGACCAGCCCTGAAGACAGGAATGCCATGGACCATCCGCCTCATGACCAAGCCCTCCGGCGAACCGTTGCCATCGTGGCGGTCCTGAACCTGGGCTATTTCGGGATCGAGTTCGCGGTCGCGCTCGCCATCGGTTCGGTGTCGCTCTTCGCCGACAGCGTCGATTTCCTGGAGGATGCCTCGATCAACCTTCTCATTCTCGCGGCCCTCGGCTGGGGACCGAGGATGCGGGCACGGGTCGGGATGGTGCTGGCGGGGATCATCCTCGTACCGGGCCTTGCCACCCTCTGGACAGCCTGGGAGAAGTTCTGGGAACCGGTCGCGCCCGATCCGGTGCCGCTGACGCTCGCCGGGGCAGGGGCCTTGATCGTCAACCTCACCTGCGCCTTTCTTCTCGCCCGTTACCGCCACCACAGCGGCAGCTTGACGAAGGCGGCCTTCTTGTCCGCCCGCAACGATGCCATCGCCAATGCCGCCATCGTTGGAGCGGGACTGGTCACGGCCGCCACGCTCTCGGCCTGGCCGGACCTGATCGTCGGTCTTGCCATAGCGGCGATGAATGCCGATGCCGCGCGCGAGGTTTGGGAGGCGGCGCGCGAGGAGCACAGGGCTGAAACGTCTGAAGCCTGAAGAACGTTGTCCTGCTCAAGACATCCCGAACGAGGCAGGACCGCGACATGCTCACCAAAGCCGAATTGGATGCCCCGGCCCATCTGCAATACGAACCGATCGGCACGGCCGGCCAGGGCCATCCGAGTGACGTAAGGGAATTTACCACCCTCCGCGAGGCCGTTCACTGGGCCATGAACAATGAGCCGCCCGCCGGCATGGAGACGGTCATCCGGGCCGCCTCCGGCGCCGTGCTGGGCCCGCGCCATCTGGAAGAGATCTGGTCGAGTCTGCAGGGGCCGTAATCGGGCCTTGAGCTTCACGAAGGGAGACCGGCATCTTCCAGCCGCCGGCGCAATTGCTGGCGCAGCGCCGGGTCGCGATAACGCTCCTGGAACAGAAATCGGGACACGGTCAGGCTCGGCTTGCTCGCAATGGCCTCCTTCACGAGTGGAGCCGCATCGTCCGGCCTGTCGAGCGCCATCAGTGCGGCTGCGCGGTAGAGGCGGGAGCGGAAGGTCTGGAAGACGAGCTTGCCTAGGGCGGCGAGCGCCTCGTCGTAGCTCCCCAGCGAGTAATGGGCGATGCCGCGCTCTTCGATGCACCACACGGGAAGGAGCGGATCGAGGGCCTCGGCTTCGTCGAGCAGCTTTAAAGATCCCTCGGCCTCGCCGATGAAGGTCGAGACGGCAGCGCAGCGCGCCTTGATATAGGCGTCCGACGGGTTCAACTCCATGGCGCGTCGCATCAGCGTCGCCGCATGATCGAAATCGCCCTTGAGGAGTTCGAAGAAGGAGGCGATCCGGTTCGCTTCGGCGTCGCAGGGGTCCAGTTCGAGAGCGTGACGGATATCGGGCTCGCTTTCGGGAAAGCTGAACTCCGGAAGATCCGATGCGGCGCAGACCCGCCAGGCATAGGCAGCCGCGTAATTCGGATCGAGCTCGATGGCCCGGGTGAACCATTTCACCGCCTCGCGGGAATACCCCTCGAGCACACCGCCGAGCCGATGACAGTCGATCCCACGCAGCAGACACTCGAAGGCGTTCATGTTCTCGGGAAGCTTGCGTCGGGTCGTGATCATGCTCGCATCTTCCATGCGCCCGAACACCGTTGCCGCAATCGTCGCCACCGTCTTGTCGACCCAATCCAGGAGCTCGGCAAAAGGCCGGGCGATCTTGTCGCTCCATACCACCGAACCGCCTTCGGTCTCCGTGAGCGTGAGATTGATCCGGATCTGGTCCGCGATCTTCCTGACCTGACCTTCCAGAACATAGCGGACGCCGAGAAGTTCGCCGACCCTGACAGGGTCCAATCCGTTCCCGCTGATGGCAAAACTCGCAGTGCGCGAGCTGACGAAGAGACGCCGGAAGCGCGCGAGTTCGACGATCAGCTCATCGGTCAGGCCCTCCGCGAGGAAGAGCTGGTCCGCGTCCCCGCCCATGACGCGGAAGGGCATGACTGCGATGGAGCAGGGTCGTTTCTCACTGGCGGCCTGTACGCGGGTCGGTGCCGATTGCAGGCGGAACCGGTTGATCTCGTCCCGCAGCCGGTAGATGCGGATCGGTTCGGACAGATTCTTGAGATGTCGCTCACCCAGATCGTCGAAGGCGAAGGGGGAGTTCCGGCGGATGTTGTCGAAGAACACGCCGCTGACGCAGATGGTGTCCGATTCCGCGTCCTGCTGAATGCGCGCCGCGACATTCACTCCGTCGCCGATCAGATCCTCGCCATGGATGACCACATCGGCGAGGTGGAGACCGAACCTCAGGTGCAGCGGGTCGCCCTCGGAGACGGAGCTGCCGGCGAGCGAGTTCCGGATCTCGGACGCGCAGCGCAGGGCGTTGATCGGGCTGGAGAACTCGGCAAGCCATGAATCGCCGGAGGAATTGAATACCCTGCCGTCGAGGCAGGACACCTTCTCCCGGACGAGCTCATGGCAGCCAGATAGACGGTCGGCCATCTGCTCTTCGGCGGCTTCCATCAGGGAGGAATATCCGACGATATCTGCCACCATGATCGCGGTCAGTCGGCGCTGCATGCCAGGTTTCCCGTGTGAGGCAGTGCGAGACTAAAGCGTGCTGCTAGCAGACCAGTTTACGCTGCGATGGCCGGAAGTGCGAACTTATACCACGTCCTGGTGATCAGAACCCGTGTGCCCAGTCGCGCAAGCCGATGGACATAATCGTCCAGGGCTGCTCGGTGAGCCTGTTCCACGCGTCACAGCAATGATCGAGGATGTCCTTGT